>CAVGLH010000006.1:0-45251 GCA_963630065.1 Bacteroides fragilis
AATCTGCCATCTGTCACCAATCTGGATATAACCTGCTTTATATCAACCCCTTAACGAGGTTGCAGATGACAGATAATAGACATTATCTGCCACCTTTTTGGCCTATCTGCCACCTTTTTCAGCGATTTTTGATTAAAATTCGGCTTTTTATCCGTCATAATAGACCCTCGCATTTGATGTATTCAAGACCAGAACGAGAGGTATCTCAAAATGGGTGCCGACGCAATAAAAGGTACAACGGGAGAAACGACCAGTTTCAACGGGAGAAACTGCCTGTTTCAAAGCGTGAAACCACATGAAACGCTGTCAAAACTTTTTTTCGAGCTTTCACCCCTTCTCTTCCAGCTCTTTCTGCAAGCGGATGATTTCGTCTCTGTACTGGGCGGCCTGCATGAAATCGAGGTCCTTGGCGGCTTGCTTCATGAGAGCCGTGGTGTTGGCGATACTCTTCTCCAGTTCCTCGCGGCTCATGCTCATTACAATTGGGTCGGCGGCAAAGGCTGCGGAATCGGCAGGCTCCACATATACACGCCTCTCCGACGCTCCGCTGCCCCTGGCCATGGTGGTGGCCCCAGCCGAAGATGCGCCCTGGGCGTCGCCCTTGCCCGTAGGAAGAGCGGAGGCGATGGTCTTCACTATCTGCTGCGGAGTGATGCCATGCTCCTCGTTGTATTTCAACTGTATCATGCGGCGACGGGCCGTCTCGTCGATGGTGCGCTGCATGCTGTCTGTGATGCTGTCGGCATACATAATCACCTTGCCGTTCACGTTGCGGGCCGCACGACCCGCCGTCTGTGTGAGAGACCGATGGCTGCGAAGAAATCCCTCTTTGTCGGCATCCAGGATGGCCACGAGCGACACTTCGGGCAAATCCAGTCCCTCACGAAGCAGATTGACACCCACCAAAACATCATACACTCCAGCGCGGAGATCGTTCATGATTTTCACACGGTCCAAAGTGGCGACATCGCTATGAATATAAGCTGCCTTAATGCCATGGTTGAGCAGAAACTCCGTCAACTCCTCAGCCATGCGCTTGGTCAGCGTAGTGACCAACACCCGTTCGTTACGATTCGTGCACGTGAGAATTTCGTCGAGCAAGTCGTCTATCTGGTTCTCGCTCGGGCGCACTTCTATCTCGGGGTCGAGAAGCCCCGTAGGACGTATAATCTGCTCCACGACCACACCTTCAGACTCTTTCAGCTCATAGTCGGCGGGGGTGGCGCTCACATAGATGGTTTGATGGAGCAGGCTATGAAATTCCTCAAAGGTAAGCGGGCGGTTGTCGAAGGCGGCGGGTAGGCGGAATCCATATTCCACCAAATTTTTCTTGCGCGCCCGGTCGCCACCGTACATCGCTCCGATTTGGGGCACACTCACGTGGCTCTCGTCAATCATCATCAAGAAATCCTTGGGGAAGAAATCCAGCAGACAGTAGGGGCGCTCACCCTCGTGGCGGCCGTCGAAATAGCGCGAGTAGTTCTCGATGCCCGAGCAATGCCCCAGTTCCTTGATCATCTCCATGTCATACTCCACGCGCTCCTTGATGCGCTGCGCCTTGATGTTGTCGCCGATGCTCTTGAAGAATTCCACCTGCTGCACCAGGTCGTCCTGGATTCTGCGGATGGCCTGCTCTTGCTGTTCTTTCGTCGTGACAAAGAGATTGGCCGGATAAATTTCGTATGCGTCAAAAGAGGCTTGGCGGTGGTAGGTGATGGCATCCACCTCCTCGATGCTGTCTATCTCGTCGTCCCACCATGAGATGCGCAGCACATTGTCACTATATGCCATGAATACATCTACGGTCTCTCCCTTCACGCGGAAGTTGCCCCGTTCCGGTGCGATGTCGTTTCTCACGTAGAGGGCATCCACGAGCTTGCGCAGGAACTCGTTTCTGTCAAGTCTCTGCCCCCTGCCTATCTTGATGATGTTTTCCTGCAGGGCCACGGGGCCTCCCATGCCATAAATGCATGAAACCGAAGATACGACGATGACATCCTTCCTGCCGGAGAGCAGGGCAGAGACAGCCCCCAGCCTGAGCTTGTCTATCTCGTCGTTTATGGCCAGGTCTTTTTCAATGTATGTGTCGGTGGTTGGCAAATAAGCTTCCGGCTGATAGTAATCATAATAGGACACATAGTATTCCACTGCATTTTCCGGAAAGAAACCTTTCATCTCCTGATAGAGTTGGGCGGCGAGCGTCTTGTTGTGGCTCAACACGAGCGTCGGTTTGCCCACATTGGCGATGACATTGGCCATGGTAAACGTCTTGCCCGAACCAGTGACGCCAAGCAAGACCTGTGCGGGCAGGCCTTGAAGGATGCCATCAGTGAGTAGCCGGATAGCCTGTGGCTGGTCGCCGGTAGGTTTATATTTTGAAGTCAGTTTGAAATCCATAATCCAATTTTTTAGCTGCAAAATTACAAAAAAAAGCACATTAATCGTTATCAAAAATTAATAATTAACTAAAAAAAATGTGTTTTCCTTTGATAATAAGCAAATAATCTGTAACTTTGCAGTTCAAAATGAGAATTATGAAAAAATTGACTCTTATCGCATCGTGTATGGCACTGCTCTTGTCGGGCTGCGCCCAAGAATACAACCAGGTTGTCAAATCTGGCGACTACACTTACAAGTACGAGTATGCCAAGCAGTGCTACGCTCAGGGCAAGTATTCTCGCGCCGTACCCTTGTTGCAGGAAGTGGTGACCATGAAGAAAGGTTCATCGGAGGGCGAGGAATGTCTCTATATGCTCGCCATGGCCGAATATGGCATGAAAGACTACGAGACTGCATCGGAGTATTTCAAGAAGTATTATTCGTCTTATCCCAAGGGTGTCTACTCGGAGAATGCAAAATTTTACATTGGCGAAAGCCTCTACCAGAATGCTCCCGAGCCTCGCCTCGACCAAAGCACAACGGTAACAGCCATAGCTGCCTTCCAAGAGTTTTTGGACCTTTATCCAGACACTCGCTTCAAGCAGCAGGCAACCAGCCGTCTCTTTGCCCTGCAAGACTTATTGGTGGAAAAAGAGTATAAAAACGCCAAGCTCTACTATGACATGGGCACTTATTTCGGAAACTGCACCAATGGAGGCAACAACTACGAAGCATGCATCGTGACTGCCCAAAATGCCCTGAAGGATTATCCCTACAGCAACAAGCGGGAAGAGTTTGCTTCGCTTGTGATGAAGAGCAAGTATGAGCTTGCCAAGATGAGCGTGGAGAGAAAGCAGCTGGAGCGCTACCAGGACGCAGAGGACGAATGCTATGGATTCATCAACGAGTATCCCGACTCTAAGGAGCGCGCCCTCGCTGAAAAATATATCGAGAAATGCAAGGATTTCGAAAAAGAACATCCGGAAAATTACCTGGAGAAACTAGGTTCGAAAAACTAACTGAATAAAATAATAATAACAACGTATAATATGGACTACAAGAAATCAAAAGCACCAGTAAACACTGTGACCCGCAACATCATGGACCTGTGCGACGAGACACATAACATTTATGAGAGCGTGTCAATCATGGCCAAGCGCGCCAATCAAATCTCTGTAGAAATCAAATCAGACTTGAGCAAGAAACTCGCTGAGTTTGCTTCTTACAACGACTCGCTGGAGGAGGTGTTCGAGAATCGCGAGCAGATAGAGATTTCCCGCTATTACGAGAAGTTGCCCAAGCCAACGCTGCTTGCCACCCAGGAGTTTATTGAAGGCAGCATCTATTGGCGCGACCCCTCCAATGTTGCCCAGCCTTCATTCGACAGCGAAATCTAAATACGGAACAACATGATACAGCGTAAACAAACATTGTATCTGATTCTTGCCATCGTAGCCATCGGCCTCTGCCTGTTCTTCCCAATCGGTGTATTCCCACCCCAAGCCATGGGAGGCAGCAGCTTGCTCTACAATTTGGGCGTGGCCGGCGAAGGAGGCTCGGGGATGTCGTTTTTGCCGATATGCCTGCCATTGTTCATGCTTCTGGCTGTATCGGCCTGTATTTCACTGGCCAATATTTTCATGTTCAAGAACTTGAAGTTGCAGCAGACCTTGTGTCAGGTGGCAATGCTGTTCGATGCACTTTGGTGCATCGATTTCGCCTTGTTCCTATTCAACGTGGTAGACCCCTTGGCAGGCAGTACGGAATTTGCCAATCATACAACATTGACCATGCAATGGGCAGCAGTTCTTCCGCTCGTAGCATTAGTGTTCACATGGCTGGCACACAGAGGCATCAAGGCGGACATCAACCTGATAAAGGCGGCCGACAGAATCAGATAAACGGACAAACGTGCGCTTGAATGACAAAAAATCATAAAAAAAAGGCCGCACATTTGCTCAATATAAAAAAAAGTAGTACCTTTGCACCCGCTGTCACGAGATGGCAGCATTAAATTCAAACCTTTTAAAAAATTATTTTAAAAAATGGCAACAAAAATCAGATTGCAGCGTGGCGGTCGTAAGAGCTATGCATTTTATCGTATCGTAATCGCTGACGTTAGAGCACCACGTGATGGTAAATTTACTGAGAAGATTGGTACTTTCAACCCTAATACCAATCCTGCTACTGTAGATTTGAATTTCGATCGCGCCCTCTACTGGGTAGAGACAGGTGCACAGCCAACAGACACAGTACGCAACATCCTCAAGAGCGAGGGCGTTTACTTGATGAAGCACCTCCGTGGTGGCGTTAAGAAGGGCGCATTCGACGAGGCTGAGGCCCAGAAGCGTTTCGACGCTTGGAAGGCTGGCAAGGATGCCAAGAACACTGAGGTTCGCGAGGGCGACGCCAAGGCTAAGAAGGAAGCTTATGCCAAGGAGCTGGAGGCTGAGAAGAAGATGAACGAGGCTATCGCCAAGAAGGTGGCCGACAAGAAGGCTGCTGCAGCTGCCGCTCAGGCTGAGGCTGCAACAGAGGCTACAGAAGAGGCTCCTGCTGAGGCTTAATCTTCTCAACAAAAAGCGAAAAGTATAAAGGTTGGAAACTTGCTGGCAAGTTTCCAACCTTTTTCTTTGTGCAATCAACTATTATTTGCTGAGAGGAATCTTCTTTACACGGCGCTCATGTCTGCCTCCCTCAAAGGTGGTGGCAAAGAACTCGTCGAGGATGGCCTCCGCTGTCTTGTTGTCTATGAAACGACCGGGGAGAACCAATACGTTGGCATCGTTGTGCTGGCGAACGAGATGGGCAATCTCCTTGCACCATGCCAAGCCGGCACGCACGCCCTGATGCTTGTTGAGCGTCATTGCAATGCCCTCGCCGCTGCCGCAGATGCCGATGCCGGGATAAACCTCACCGCTCTCGATGCCCTCGCCCAAGGCGTGGCCGAAGTCTGGATAGTCTACGCTCGCATCGCTATACGTACCATAATCCTTTACCGGATAACCTTTCTTCTCCAAATATTCAAGCACGAACTGCTTCAATGGGAAACCTGCGTGGTCGCAGGCTACACCTACTGTCTTTACTTCCATAATACTTGTTGTTTTTTAGTGAAGAACGAAGAGTGAAGAATTCTCCTGCATTCCAGATGGAGAACTTCCAAACAGTATTGGCATTTGGATTCTTCACTCTTCAACTTTATTTATGCTTCTGCCAAGAAGGCCTTCACCTGCTTGTAAACGTTCTCGCCGGTGTAGCCGAGCTTCTCGTCGAGCACCTTGTAAGGAGCTGAGAAACCGAAGCTCTCCATACCCCAAACCTTACCGTTGGCACCTACAAGACCCTCAAGAGTAACAGGCAGACCTGCTGTCATACCGAAAATCTTGGCGCCCTTAGGCAATACGCTCTCCTGGTATTCCTTGCTCTGGCCGCGGAACAAGCCCTCGGAAGGAGCACTCACCACGCGAACCTTGATGCCATCGGCACGAAGAGCCTCTGTACCGGCCTCCAAGGTAGACACCTCAGAACCGCTGGCTACCAAGATAACATCTGGATTCTCATCGCTGCCTGCAACGATGTATGCACCCTTGGCTGCCTGCTCGTAGTCATTTCCCTCTGGCAACTTGGCGATGCCCTGGCGAGAGAAGATGAGGGCTGTAGGAGTCTCCACGTTCTCCATGGCGAGCTTCCAGCAAACGGTGGTCTCGTCTGCGTCTGCAGGACGGAACACGCGTACGCTGTCCTTGCCTGCGTGGTTCTTCAGTTTCTCCATCAAGCGGATCTGTGCCTCCTGCTCCACTGGCTCGTGGGTAGGTCCGTCCTCGCCAACGCGGAATGCGTCGTGAGTCCAGATGAACTTCACTGGCACCTGCATCAAGGCTGCGATACGTACGGCTGGCTTCATGTAGTCGGAGAATACGAAGAACGTACCCATAGCTGCCACCACACCACCGTGGAGCATCATACCGATACACATGTCAGCCATCGTCAACTCAGCAACACCTGCCTGGAAGAAAGCACCGGAGAAATCACCGCGAACGATGCTCTTGGTCTTCTTCAAGAAGCCGTCTGTCTTGTCAGAGTTGGAAAGGTCGGCGGAAGCGCAAATCATGTTAGGCACCTGCTCAGCCAATACGCCGAGACAAGCTGCGCTGGCTGCACGTGTGGCTGAACCAGCTTTCTGCTCCACCTTGCTCCAGTCTACCTTGGGAGCCTTGCCGCTGAACCACTCGTCCATCTGGGCGGCCTTCTCAGGGTTGGCCTTGCGCCACTCAGCCTCTGCGGCCTTGCGCTCTGCCACGATGCCCTTCAGCTCCTCTGCGCGCTTGGCGTAGATTTCCTTCACGTCGTCGAAGATGACAAATGCGTTCTCTGGGTCGCCGCCAAGGTGCTTGATGGTGTTGCTGTATGCGTCGCCACCGAGAGGTGCGCCATGGGTGTTGATGCAAGCCTCATAGCTTGTGCCGTCGGCACGGAGGGCACCCTTGCCCATGATGGTCTTACCGATGATGAGGGTAGGACGGTCCTGCTCCTTCTGGGCTGCGTCGAGAGCCTCGCGAATCTGCGCCACGTCGTTACCATTGATCTTGATAACGTTCCAGCCCCAAGCCTTATACTTCATCTCTGTGTCCTCTGTCATCACAACTCCACACTCTGTAGAGAGCTGGATATCATTGCTGTCGTAGAACATGATGAGGTTGTTCAAGCCGAGGTTACCTGCGATACGGCCCACGCCCTGAGAGATTTCCTCCTCAACAGCACCATCAGAGATGTAGGCGTAAATCTTGTGCTGCATCATCGTGGAACCGAGGCGGGCCTCCAGGAACTTCTCTGCCACGGCTGCACCTGCTGCAAGCGCATGACCCTGTCCGAGAGGACCTGATGAGTTCTCAATGCCGCGGGCGAGGTCGAGCTCTGGGTGGCCAGGAGTTACCGAGCCCCACTGACGGAACTGCTTGAGGTCTTCCATGGAGAAGAAACCGCGCATGGCCAAACCGGCATAGAGCATAGGGCTCATGTGGCCTGGGTCGAGGAAGAAACGGTCACGTCCTGTCCATGTTGGGTCTGCTGGGTCATACACCAAGTACTCTGCGAAGAGCACATTGATGAAATCAGAACCTCCCATGGCACCACCTGGGTGGCCGGAGTTAGCCTTCTCTACCATTGAAGCAGCGAGAATACGAATGTTGTCCGCTGCATGATTCATAACTTTAATGTCGTTCATAATACAATTGTATTTGTTATTATTAGTGATTTACTGCTGAATTTCTAATTGACCCTACAAAAATACTATTTAATTTTCAAAACTACGATGGATTTTGCAGGAATTTTAACCTTGAGGTTGTTTTTCTTTAATTTAGCATCTTTGAAGTCAGCCGGCTTCACAGCATCGGGGTGTTCGAAGTCGTTGAAATCGCTCACTTTCTTGCAAGTGAGTATCTGGCCCGTCACTGTCTTGGCTGTCGCTCCATCAAGACTGAACTCTACCTCCTGTGCTTTATCCAAGCTCACATTGGCAAGCGAAACAACGATAGTGCCGTCTGCCTTCTTTGCAGCCGATGTTGAAACCATCGGTATCTTTCTGCCATCCTTTGCATGGCTGTCTCCGCGCACATCCATAGAGTCACACTTCACGTCCATGGGCAGGCAGGTAGCTTCCTGGAAATCCTTGTACATGTTAAACACATGGTAAGTTGGCGTAAGAACCATATGCCCCGTACCCTTGGTGTCGGTCAGTATCATGCTCTGGAGCACATTCACCACCTGGGCGATGTTGGTCATGCGAATGCGTTCGCAATGGCGATGGAAGACATTGAGAGACAAAGCTGCCACGAAGGCATCACGCATACAGTTCTGCTGGTAGAGGTGCCCCTTGATGGTGCCCGGCTCTTCGTCCCACCAGGTTCCCCACTCATCTACCAAGAGACCTATCTGCTTCTTGGGGTCTGCCTTGTCCATGATGGCTTCGTGCTTCTTGATGACATCTTCGATGCCCAGGCACTTGCCCATAGTCCAGTAATAGTCGGCATCGCTGAACTTGGTGGCGGAACCTTTGCTGCCGCTCCAGCCTGTCACTGTATAATAGTGAAGGGAAATGCCGTTGGCGCGGTGGCCGACGCGGTCCATCAGCACCTTGGTCCAGTTGTAGTCGTAGTCGCTGGCTCCCGAGGCTATCTTATAGAGCTCGTTGCCGTCGTAGTTGCGGCAATATACGGAATAGCGGCGGAAGAGGTCGGAGTAATACTCTGGGCGCATGTTGCCACCGCAGCCCCAGCTCTCGTTGCCCACGCCGAGGAATTTCACCTTCCAAGCCTTGTCGCGTCCGTTCTGCCGGCGGAGCTTGGCCATCGGGGTATCGCCGTCGCTGGTCATGTATTCCACCCACTTGGCCAGCTCTTCCACGGTTCCCGAACCTACATTTCCGCTGATGTATGGCTCGCAGCCCAGCATCTCGCAGAGATTCAGAAATTCGTGTGTGCCAAAGGAGTTGTCCTCAATGGTGCCTCCCCAGTTGTTGTTCTGCATCTTGGGTCGTTTCTCGCGAGGGCCGATGCCGTCCATCCAGTGGTATTCGTCGGCGAAGCATCCTCCCGGCCATCTCAGCACGGGCACTTTCAAGTCCTTGAGAGCCTGGAGCACATCGTTGCGGTACCCCTGCGTGTTGGGAATATTGGAATCGGGGCCTACCCAAAGACCTCCGTAGATACAGCTTCCGAGATGCTCGGCAAACTGTCCGTAGATTTCCTTGTAGATTTTCTGCTTTCCTTGGTTGGCATGGATGGTTCCCGTCACGTCTTGTGCCTGTGCCGAGAATGCGATTGCCGCGGAAAACAATGCGGTTGCGAAAAGTCTTTTCATTTTGTTCAATAGGTTGAAATGATGTTAATTTACATATCAAACAGCTATGCTTGATCAAAAAACTTTGTGATTACGCTAGCTTCTAAAGAGAGCGTTTCGAACAAAAAAGGAGAGTGGTGGGAGAGTGAGCATCATAAAAAACACCCACTACCCATCACGTACCAAATTATTATTTCTTGTTTTCTACTGCGGCCTGCTCGATAGCCAAACCTGCCTTGTAGGTTTCAATGTACTTGTCAAATCCTGCAACATCTTCGGCTGTAGGAGCAATCTCAACGCCAGTGTTGCCGGCAAACACCTCCTTGTCGAGGTAGTCGGCGAGACTCAACTTGTCATCGTTGTTCACAAGATAACCAGCGAGCAATGCGATACCCCATGCACCACCTTCGCCAGCCGTCTCCATCACAGAGATAGGAGAGTTGATGGCTGCTGCGAGCACTCGCTGTCCGACACCCTTGGTCTTGAACAAGCCGCCATGACCAGTGATGCGGTCTACTTCCACCTTTTCGTCCTTGAACAACACGTCGTTGCCAATCTTCAACACTGCGACAGAAGCATAGAGGTTGGCACGCATGAAGTTGGCAAGGTTGAAGTGGTCGTTGGCTGAGCGAACGAACATAGGACGTCCCTCGGCCAAACCTGTCACGGGTTCGCCTGAGATGTAGTTGTATGCGATCAATCCACCGCAATCTGCATCGCCCTCAAGCGCATGGTTATAGAGCTTGCCGAACACTTCGTTCATGTCTACAGGAACACCGAGCAACTCCTGGTACTGCTTGAAGAGCGATACCCAAGCATTGAGGTCGGAAGTACAGTTGTTGCAGTGAACCATAGCTACAGGACTACCATCCGGAGTAGTCACCATATCAATGACTTCGTAAGGTTGGCTCAAGGCTTTCTCCAATACAATCATAGAGAAAGATGATGTTCCGGCTGATACGTTGCCCGTGCGCTGGCGAACAGCGTTGGTAGCTACCATACCAGTACCAGCATCTCCTTCGGGAGGACAGAGAGGAGCACCTGCCTGAAGCACACCCGACGGGTCGAGCTTCTTGGCACCTTCCTCGGTCAATGTGCCAGCGTCTTCGCCGGCATTCAACACCTCGGGCAGAATGTCGAGAATCTTCCAGCCCAAGTTCTTAGGCTCGATGAGCTTGTCAAACTTGGCCACCATCTCGGCATCATAAGTGTTGGTGTTGGAGTCGATGGGGAGCATACCAGACGCGTCGCCCACGCCAAGCACCTTCTTGCCAGTCAGCTGCCAGTGGATGTAGCCGGCGAGAGTGGTGAGGAAGTCAATCTTGCCAACATGGTCCTCGCCATTCAAAATGGCCTGATAAACGTGGGAGATGCTCCAGCGCAATGGGATGTTGAAGTGGAACAACTCCGAGAGTTCAGCGGCAGCCTTGCCTGTGTTGGTGTTGCGCCATGTGCGGAAAGGCACGAGGATGTTCTGGTCTTTGCCGAAGGCCATGTAGCCGTGCATCATGGCAGAGATACCGATGGCGGCAAGTTGCTTGATTTCGCAGTCGTATTCAGCCTTCACGTTCTTGGCGAGGTCGGCGTAGCAATCCTGCAGACCAGCCCAGATAGTGTCGATGCTATAAGTCCAAAGTCCATCTACCAACTGGTTTTCCCACTCGTGGCTACCCTGTGCGACAGGATTGTTGGCTGGGTCTATCAAGACAGCCTTGATTCGGGTAGAGCCAAACTCGATACCGAGAATGGCCTTACCTGATTCTATGATAGTTTTTACGTTACTCATTATATTTCAGTATATTAAAGCTGATTACTTCAATGCTTTGTTCAACATATAGTAAATCTCGTTGTTGCGAAGCTGCTGCTTGAAGCTTGTGATAGTAGTATTCTTGTCGATGTTGACGAACTCGATGCCAAGAATCTCGCAGAAGTCCTCCCAGTATTCAGCTGTGATGTCGTAAGAGAATGCGCTGTGGTGCGTACCACCTGCAAGGATCCAAGCGCCGGCTCCAACCTCGAACGATGGCTGTGGAACCCAGAGGGCGGAAGCTACAGGGAGCTTAGGCATCTCCTGAGGCTCGATACACTCTACCTCGCTGGCGATGAGACGGAAACGGTTGCCAAGGTCTACTACTGTAGCCTTGATACCCTTGCCTGTCTTGGAAGTGAACACCAAGCGGGCTGTCTGCGACTTACGGATACCGATGCCGAGGAAGTGAACCTCCAACTTTGGCTTGTCTGTGGCGATGAGAGGACAAACCTCCAACATGTGGCTCTGAAGGCTTGATGTGCGGTCCTCTGCGAAGTTGAGGGTGTAGTCCTCCAAGAAAGAGCAACCCTTCTCCAAGCCCTGGTTCATCACCCAGAGTGTGCGATAGAGGCAAGCGGTCTTCCAGTCGCCCTCTGCGCCGAAGCCATAGCCCTCTGCCATCAAGCGCTGTGAAGCCAAGCCAGGAATCTGGTCGAAGCCACAGAAGTTAGGATCGTTGACATCAGCGTCGCCGAGGTCGTCGAAGTTGGTTGTGAAGGCGATGGCACCCTCGTCCTCCAACACGCGACGGAGAGCAATCTCTGCCTTGGCAGAACTCTTCACCTTCTCCCAGTATACTTCCTCGCCACTCTCGTCAATCTTGATGGTGTACTCCTTCTTGTATTCCTCTACGAGTGCGTCGGCCTCTGCGTCGGTTACCTTCTTGTAGTACTCCATGAGAGATGATACTGGATAGTAGTCTACGTGGTAGCCGAGACGCTGCTCAAACTCTACGCGGTCGCCGTCGGTAACGGCCACATTGTTCATGTTCATGCCGAACATCAAGCAGCGTACGTTGTGAGCGTCTGCCACACCAGCGGCCACACGAGCCCATGTAGCAATCTGCTTCTGGGCCTCCTCGCTCTTCCAGTAGCCTACAACCACCTTTCTAGGCACGCGCATACGGGTGCAGATGTGGCCGAACTCGATGTCGCCGTGGGCAGACTGGTTGAGGTTCATGAAGTCCATGTCGATGTCCTTCCAAGGCAACTCAGCGTTGTACTGTGTGTGGAAGTGGAGGAGAGGCTTCTTCAATGCCTGCAAACCCTTGATCCACATCTTGGCAGGTGAGAAGGTGTGCATCCATGTGATGATACCCACGCACTTGTCGTCGTTGTTGGCAGCCTTCATCACTGTCTCCACCTCTACTGATGAGTTGGCTGTGCCCTTGTAAACCACCTTGATAGGGATGATACCGCTATTGTTAAGGCCGTCTACCATATCCTTTGAGTGACCGTCTACGATCTTAACTGTCTCGCCTCCATAAAGAAGTTGTGCACCAGTTACAAACCAAATCTCGTAATTTTCAAATGCTTTAATCATGATTGTTGTTGTTAAATTGTTATTGTTTATTATATGTTGTGTTGTCTGTGATTTTACACCAAATGAATTAGTGCTTTTTCTTCTGTCCGTAGTAAGCGTTGGGGCCGTGTTTGCGGCTGAAATGCTTCTCTACGAGCAAGGGGTTCATCGTTGTGCCGGGGTTCACGCTGAATGAGATGAAAGCCATCTTGGCAACCTGCTCGGCCACCACTGCGTGGTAAACAGCCTCATCGGCATCTTTGCCCCAGGTGAAAGGACCGTGGTTCTTCACCAGCACACCCGGTGTGTGAACGGGATTGATGTTGTCCTTCTTGAAGCGGTCTACGATGACTACGCCCGTGTTGTACTCATACTCGCCCATCATGTCCTCGGTCATGGCATCTGTGCAAGGGATGCAATCGTGGAAATAGTCGGCATGTGTGGTGCCGATGTTGGGGATATCCTTGCCTGCCTGGGCCCAAGCTGTGGCGTATGTAGAATGTGTGTGAACCACACCGCCCAACTCAGGGAATGCACGATACAAAACCAAGTGGGTAGGAGTATCTGAAGATGGGTTCAAGTCGCCTTCCACCACCTTGCCAGTCTGCAAGTCTACCACCACCATGTCGCTAGCCTTCATAGTGTCATAGCTTACGCCCGATGGCTTGATGACAACAAGACCTTTCTCACGGTCGATACCACTCACGTTGCCCCATGTGAAGAGCACGAGGTTGTGCTTTACAAGGTCAAGGTTTGCCTTGAACACTTTTTCCTTTAATTCTTCTAACATAATTGTCTGTTTTATAATGTTATCGTATATTGTCGTATGAACGGATTTTTCTACTTTAAGTTGAACGATGGGTCTTCCTCGTAGGCTTTCTTGTTGAACCGATATAAGGCAGCACCTCGCTTGGAGGTCACCTTGTCGATTAAAGGAGTCTTCTCTATGAAGTCAATGTCCTTAATGCGCTTTCGAAAGTTTCGCTTGTCCAATTCTTCTCCCATCACAGCCTCGAACACTCGTTGCAGCTGCGTGAGTGTGAAGAGGTCGGGCAGAAGCCGGAAGCTCAACGGCTCGTGATTGATACGACGGCGAATCTGGGAGATGGCGTTGCATATCATGGTCTTGTGGTCGGAATAGAGCTCGGGCAGCTCTTTCAAGCTCACCCATTCCAAACCATTTTGGATTCGAAGGTTGTCGTCATAGTCGGCGACGTTGATGAGGGTGCAATAGGCGATGGAGATGACTCGTTCGCCGGGGTCACGGTCGATGCGGCCGAATGCGCCCACTTGCCTTATGTATAGGCCTTTCATTCCTGTAAGTTCGAGAATCACTCTGTTGGCGGCATCTTCCAAGTTCTCGTTGCTGCCCACAAATCCTCCGTAGAGCGACCATTCGCCACGCCCTGGGTCCATCTTGCGCTTGCCTATCAGTACTTGCAAGTCATTGCCTGCGAATCCGAAAATAATGCAATCAACGGAAACCAGCACCTTCGTATATTCATTATAAAATTGCGTCATGGTCGTAATGCTGTTGTTGGTATGATAATTTAAATCAGGATTTTTGTCGTTTTGAGTTAGTTTAGCTCAAGTGCGCCAGCCTGTCAGACTGGCTGCACCCGAACTATATTTTAAAAGTCTGTATTACCAGAAGTATGCATAGAATGCGGCGCAAAGACCGATAACTACGAGTGTACCGATGATATCGAATGCACCCCAGCTTTCACGGATAGACTTCTTGAAGTCTGCGGTGAAGGTAATGGCCTCGACCTGTTCCTTGCTTGGAGCTGGCGTGAAGCAGCTCACAACAATCATGAAGATGATGAGGAACACGAGCAACCAGCACTCGAACACGAGCCAGTTGGTCTGCCAGAACCATGATGTGTACTCCCAGAAAGCTCCATCCATCGTGGCCTTGCCAGTGTCTGTAATCACATTGGTTACAAGACGGAGCATACCGATGAGGAAGCCGGTAATCATTGTGTACTCACCAGCCTTAGGAGTGATTTTCTTGAAGAAGATACCCATGGCAAACACTGCCACCATCGCAGGAGCCAAGAGAGACTGGATGCCCTGAAGGTAATTGTACAGGGTGTCCATCTTCATCATGATAGGCAACCAAGCGAAGCCAAGGATTACCACTACCACTGTTGCCACACGGCCAACAAATACGTAGTGAGCTTCGGACATACCCTTCTTCAATGGTTTGTAGAAGTCTTCGGTAAAGAGGGTAGCGCAGCTGTTGAAGAAGGCTGCAAGAGAAGCCACGAGGGCACAGATGAAACCAATGGTAACGATACCCTTCACACCGGCAGGAAGAACCGTCTTCACCATGATGGCGAAAGCTGCGTCTGTCTCATCCATCTGGATGGCACCCTTCTGAGCCAATGCGGCTGCAATCATACCAGGAATCAAGAACATGAAGCAAGGGAGAACCTTGAAGAAACCAGCGGCAATGGTACCGCGACGGGCACGCTTCATCACTTCCTCATTGCTCTCGCCAGGAACCTGACCGAGAACACGCTGAACGATGTGCTGGTCAGTACACCAATACCAGAAACCAATGATGGTGGCACCAATGAACACTACGAATCCAGGATATTCCTGATACATGGAGTCGCCTGCCTCCCAGTGGAACATATGGGTTGTACCATAGCCGTTGTTCAACTTGCCGCAGTAATCCATCATGTCTGCCCAGCCAGCTGTAATGCTACCGCCACCGAGGGCAGAGAGGCCAAGGAAGAGCACCAGGAAAGCACCAATCACAAGGATAGGGGTCTGGATAGTGGAAAGGGTCATCACACCCTTCATTCCGCCAAATACAGTGAAGATGGTGGTGAGAACAATCAGGCCAATAGCTCCTACCCAGAAGTTCAAGCCCCAAAGATATTCGAAGAAAATACCACCTGTAAGGGCTGTCACACTCACCTTGGTAAGGATGTATGCAACAAGGGTGATGATTGAGAGCCAAGAACCTGTACGCTGTGTATAACGGAACTTCAGGAAATCTGGCATTGTGATAATCTTACCCATCTTGTTGATGAGCAGCTGATAGAATGGTACGAACAACCAACCCAGAATCAAGATCATCCATCCTTGCATCTCCCAGTGAGCCATGCCGACTCCACTCTTGGCACCAGTACCAGCGAGACCTACAAGGTGCTCGGAGCCGATATTGGCGGCAAAGATTGCCATACCGATTACATACCAAGGCTCGCCCTTTCCGAAGAGGTAGGCGGAAGAGTCTTCTCCCTGCTGAGCCTGTCTGTCCTTCACA
The DNA here is from genome assembly GCA_963630065.1 of Bacteroides fragilis. Taxonomy (GTDB): domain Bacteria; phylum Bacteroidota; class Bacteroidia; order Bacteroidales; family Bacteroidaceae; genus Prevotella; species Prevotella fragilis_A. The sequence goes on from CAVGLH010000006.1 coordinate 15,825, forward strand.
ATCGCACGCCAGACTGCCCATATTACGCCAATGACACCAATGGCGAGCACAACCCAGTCGAGCCATACGAATTCTGTTGAATTCCAATTCATAATTTTAACTATAAGATTGTTTATTTATTATTTAAATGATTCCATCTACATGAGGACTATTTCTTCACGCTAAACTTGTATGCGAGATGCGAATAGTATTTCTCGCCTGGTTTCAATGTCGCGTCGGTCCAGTCCTTCACACCTTCGGAAATCTTGGTAGGAGAGTCTGGGTATTTCTGGCTCTCAAAGCATACGCTTACGTGCTTAGGATATTTGATGCCATGCTTGCAAGCTATTCCTGTGCCTTGGAAATTGCCTGTGTAAACCTGTATGCCTGGCTCGTTGGTGAACACTTCGAGCAAGATACCTGTCTTTGGAGAGTAGAGGCTTGCGCATACTGTCTTGTCATCACCCTTACCATCTTTGTATGTGTTGAGACACCAGTTGTGGTCGTAGCCAGTCGCATTCTTGATTTGGTCGAAGTTGTAATCCACCTTCTTGCCAATCTCCGTAGGTGTACGGAAGTCCATGGGGGTTCCTTCTACACTCTTGATTTCGCCCGTGGGGATATACAAACTGTCGGCTGGAGTAAACTTGTCGGCATTGACATACATCACCTGGTCGAAACCTTCCTTGGACGGATCGCCGTTCAAGTTGAAATAGCTATGGTTGGTCATATTAACCACGGTTTCCTTATCGGTCGTCGCACCAAATTCTATATCAAGTGTATTGTCGTTCTTCACCGTATATTTGGCTGTGGCTGTGACATTGCCAGGGAAACCATTCTCACCGTCTTTGGCATTGATGGTGAAAGTGACAGAGGAATCATTCTTTTCCGTGATGTCGTAAACTTGGTTGAGCCATCCGGTGGCACCTCCACCATGCAGGCAATTTCCATTGTCGTTGGGCTTCAGATTGTAGGTCGACCCGGCAATGCTCAACTTGGCATTCTTGATGCGGTTGGCATAGCGACCCACAGACGAGCCATAGTCTGAAGGTGAATTAAGGGTGTCTGCATACTGATGGATGTTGTCGTAACCCAATACTACGTCGGTAGGCTTGCCGTCCTTGTCGGGAACGGAAATGGACACCACACGACCACCATAATTGGTGAGGCATACCTCCATGCCGTTGGCATTTTTAAGAGTTACTAACTCGGTCTTCTTACCCAATACTGTAGAGTCGAAATCCGCAGGATTCAAACCTGACTGTGTAAGACTAGCATTGCTGCTGGAAGAACATGCCGAGAGGGTTGCTATAGACGCAAAACCGACTCCCACGAAAAGGTTCTTTACTTTGCTCATTTCTAGGTTGTTTTAATGTTGTTTATTAATTTTGGGTGTAAAATTACAATATTATTTCGAAAGCGCAATACTTTTCTCTGTTTTTTTTAACAAGAAAGTGTGTTTTTAACACTATTTGTCAAGAAACTCTGTTATTTGGCATAAATATCGAGTTTTTTGGCGCATGATTGACATAGGTCAAGGAATCAAGGGGGACAAAATAAACCCACAACAAGGCAAACCTTGCTGTGGGTGAAACAATTCGAATACGCTCCTCCAGAAGAGGAATGTTTACATTAGCATACCTTATGAGAACCCTCTGAGATAACCACAGGATAAATCTCAGGAGCATGACCATACTTGGCAGTAAACTTGGTTGTTGCATCTTCCACGAACTTGTCGTAGATTTCATCCTTCACCAAGTTGATGGTGCATCCGCCAAATCCACCGCCCATAATACGGCTACCAGTAACGCCGTTCTCCTTGGCAACGTCGTTTAAGAAATCAAGTTCTTCGCAGCTCACCTCATACTCCTTGCTCAGTCCCTGATGTGTCTCGTACATCTTCTGACCTACAGTCTCGTAGTCGCCTTTCTGAAGTGCATCGCAGACAGCCAGCACGCGGTCTTTCTCACCCAAAACGAAGTGGGCACGGCTGTAGTCCTCTTCTCCAACTTCAGCGCGAACCTCATCGAGTTGCTCCCATGTGCAGTCGCGAAGTGTCTCGAACTTTGCCTCAGGATGCTTGGCAGCAATGTGTTTTACCACATTCTCGCAAGAATTGCGACGGTCGTTGTATGGCGAGCCTGCCAATTCATGCTTAACCTTTGAATTGACCAAGCAAAGCTTATAGCCCTTGGGGTCGAATGGGAAATATTCAAACTCACGGCTGTTACAGTCGAGACGCATCAACTTGCCCTCTTTGCCGAATACGGAAGCAAACTGGTCCATGATGCCGCAGTTCACGCCGATATACTTATGCTCAGTGGCCTGACCTGCCAACACGAGATCCCACTTGGATACTTTATTGTCTCCAAAGAGGTCGTTCAAAGCAAAAGCGAAGCAGCTCTCCAAGGCTGCAGAAGAAGACATACCTGCTCCAAGGGGCACATCACCATAGAATGCCGCATTGAATCCCTTGACATCAACTCCAAGAGACTTCATCTCCTGGCAGATACCATAAATATAACGAGCCCATGATGCACGAGGACCTTCAGGGTCATCTACCTTGAATTCCACGCGGTCCTTCAAATCGATAGAGTAGAGCATAACCGTGTCGGTTCCATTTGGACGGATTTCAGCCATGATACCTTTGTCTACCGCACCAGGGAATACAAAACCGCCATTATAGTCTGTGTGCTCACCAATCAAGTTGATGCGGCCTGGAGACATATAAATATTACCCGTCTTACCATCAAAGTGCTTGATAAAGCGACTTCTTACTTTTTCTATATCCATAAATTATAAGTTAAGTTGTTATTGAAATATCTAATTATTCAAATTAATCTACCGGGATATCCTTGTTGATGTTCTTGCAGCCAACAATTGCATAGAAGAACATATAGGCCATACTAGCCAAGGGGACAACGTAGCTCGTCAGGTAGCCTGCATTGTCCGCGATGAAGTTCTGAACCAATGGCATCAATCCGCCTCCGACTACCATCATCATGAAAATGCCAGAAGCCTGGGCTGTATATTTGCCAAGTCCCTCTGTGGCAAGATTGAAAATTGACGACCACATGATGGAAGTGCAAAGTCCGCAAAGCACCAAGAACAAGGCTGCAACAGGAACGGTAATCATCTGGAAGGAGGTTCCGGTAAACAATGGCATCTCAACAGTTGTAGACTTACCCAGGACAATAGCCAACAAGATAAACACCATACCTACGCCATTGGCTACAATCATCATCAGACGGCTTGACACTTTGTCGGCGATAAAGCTGGAAATGAGACGGCCAACGAGCATGAGCAACCAATATGTACCTGCAACAAATCCGCCAATAGCTGCTGCATTGGCCAAGGCGACGCCATTGACAAAACCGCCACCAGACTCTGTGGTGTCTGATATGTAGAAGTTCAAAGTTCCGGGAATACCTATCTCAACACCTACGTAAACAAAAATGGCAAGGACACCGAGATTGAAATGACGGAAGGCCCATGGGGAATGCTCGAACACCGTCTTGTCTGTGGTCTTTCCCATCTCTGGGTCTTTGATTGGGATAAAGTTCAATACGACAAAAGCTGCAGCAAACACCGCCAAGGCGATGTAAAGAACAAGATTGACATCCACCATCTTGGTGTTGACTGTAACTGTACCAATCAAGGCACCAACAAGCATTGGAGTTAAAGTACCAGACAAACTGTTCAGTGTACCACCAATAAGGTTCAACTGGTTACCACGGTTACCACCACCACCGATAAGGTTGAGCATCGGATTAACTACTGTATTTAAAATACAAACAGCGAAACCAGAGATGAAGGCACCAAGCAGATAAACGGCAAAGCCGGAAATGTCGGCACCAAACTTACCAGAAAGGAACTGGACCAAGACGCCAACAAACCCCGTGGCGATACCTGTAAGGGCAGATTTTTTGTAGCCAATCTTCGTAAGCAACTTACCTGCAGGAATACCCATAAATAAATAAGCCAAGAAATTCATCGCATTTCCAAGCATACCAATCATATTGGCACTTCCACTTTCTGCAAAAACATTTTTCCAAATAACTCCAATAGGAGCTGCCAAGTTTGTCACAAACGAAATCATGGCATAAAGAAACATCATCGTGACTATCGCGATGATATTAGCATTTTTGTTTTGGTTTTCCATTAATTTTTGATAGTTGATATTGTTATGTTATTTCTTTACTTGAATCAGATAGCAAAAGTGCTCTATTTCTCAAACACTTAGAGAGTAGGGCACTTTCGCAAGATTATAGTTTGTTATTTGTCCACTCCAAACTTGTAGATTGTCTTCTGAGTATAGGTATCTCCAGGATTCAGCCTACAGCTTGGGAAGTATGGGTGATTAGGTGTGTCGGGGAATTTCTGAGCCTCAAAGCACACTGCACTACGGCGTGGGAAAGTGGCACCATGCTGACCAGAAATGCCAGCCAAGAAATTGCCCGTATACATCTGCATACCTGGCTCGGTAGTATAGACTTCCATAGTACGGCAGCTTACAGGATCCTTGATGCGAGCGGCGAAGCTAAGCTCTCCCTCTTCCTTCTTGTTCAACACGTAGTTGTGGTCATAACCCTGACCGTTCTTAATCTGCTCGTTGTCAGCATCAATGTCTTGACCAATGGGCTTCGGGGTGCGGAAATCAAACGGTGTGCCCTCAACCTTCAAAATTTCACCCGTAGGAATGGACACCTTGTCGATTGGCAAGTAATAGTCTGCATTGACCTCACATATAATATTGTCTATTGTAGGGGTTGGGTTAGCAATACCCTGAATAGAGAAGAATGCATGGTGGGTCAAATTGCAAATGGTCGTTTTGTTGGTTGTTGCCTGATACTTAATGACGAATTCATTGTCATCAGTCAAAGTATAAGCTACCCAAACGGTCATCTCCCCAGTAAAGCCTTCCTCGCCATAAGGGCTTGTATACTTCAGCACAACAGCACTGTCGCTCATGCGTGTGGCGTCCCATACATGGGCATGGAAACCCGTTGGGCCACCATGCAAGTGGTTGGGGGCATTGTTGCATGCAAGTTGATATTCCTTGCCGTGAAGAGTGAACTTTCCATCCTTGATGCGGTTGCCATAGCGGCCTATCAATACGCTCAAAAATGGCTCGGGTGAATTGATGACATCCTGAATATTATCATGGCCTTGAATGAGGTTGGCGTAATTGCCATCCTTGTCGGGCATCATGATAGCAACAACCGCGCCACCATAGTTTGTCACTGCAACTTCGTTGCCTTGCTTGTTTGTCAACACGAAGAGATCGGTCTTCTTGCCATTCACTGTGGTCTGAAAGTCTTCTCTTTTCAAACCACACTTATTTGCTGGTTCTGTATTCATAATACTCATTTTTTTAAGCTTCTTCGATTGTTTAAAGTAACATAATGCAAAGTAACTAAAAAAAAACGAGTATTACAAATATTTTCGTAACTTTTTGGTTTAAAAAATCCTAAAACGCCTCTGAGAGCAAGTCGGCCACAACATAACTCGACCCGCCGACAAAGATAAAATCCTCGTCGTCAGCCTGTGCCTTTGCGGCATTAAACGCTTGTTTTACAGAATTATATATCATTCCTGAGAGATTATGTTTTTTTGCTTCCTCGCTCAGGACATCTACAGGAATCGCTCTGTGGGTTGAGGCCTGCGTCCAATAGAAAACGGTGCTATCTTTGTCCAACCTTTCCAACAAGCCCAGCACATGATCCAAGTCCTTGTCGTCAACCATCCCAAAGACGATGTGCTTTCTTTTCGCATCCACGGCAGCTATCTGGGGTTCCAGATATTCCCATCCGGCCAAATTATGACCAGTGTCACAGATGGTGAGCGGACTGTCCATTAGTTTTTCCCACCTACCTCTGAGCCCTGTCAGCTCGCAGACATGTGAAAATCCTTGCTTGATGGCTTCGTCGCTGATGGCTACGTTGCAATGGCTCTTCAAAATCTTGATGGCCAAGGTTACAGTGTGATGGTTCTTTTTCTGGTAGCTACCTTTCAGTTCAAAATCTACATTTGGGAATTTCATGTCTTCAAGAGCGTCCGGTTGATAGAGGCACGACCATACTCTTGCAGCCTTGTTCTCGAAGACAACACGCGTCCATTTGTTCCATTCTCCCACCATCGACGGCACTCTCAACTTAAAAATTCCCGCTTTTTCGGCAGCAATCTCCTCTAAGGTGTTACCCAGGAATTGGGTGTGGTCAAAACTGATATTGGTGACAACGGATAGAATAGGGGTAACGATGTTCGTACTGTCCAGCCTGCCTCCTAATCCTACTTCTATTACAGCATAGTCTACTTTTTGCTCCGCAAAATACAAGAAGGCCATCATCGTCGTAAGTTCGAAGAAAGAAGGGTGCAAAGGCTCGAAAAAAGAGCGGTACTGTTCGACATAATCCACGACGTATTGTTCGCTTACCATTTCACCATTCACCCGGATTCGCTCTCTGAAGTCTACCAGATGGGGCGAAGTGAAAAGCCCCACCTTGTATCCTTGGCTTTGCAAGACAGCAGCAATGGTATGCGAGCACGACCCCTTGCCATTGGTTCCTGCTATGTGTATCGTTTTGTACTTTGTATGCGGATGGCCGAAATATTCGTCCATCTTATGCATCGTGTCCAGTCCCGGCTTGTAAGCAGAAGCTCCCTCCTTTTCGAAAACGGGAGTACTTGCGAATAAATATTTTACAGTTTCTTGATAGTTCATCATTCCCTTATTATTGACCATAATAAAAATATAATCGGCCTCCTTTATCATAGCATAAAAGAGACCGATTCGCAATGTTGTGTTTACTTGAAGAGGTTTTTAAAACTCTCGAAGAGTGACTTCTTGTCGGCATTGTCTGCCTTGAAATTGTCACATTTCTTAAATTTCAATACAAGTTCTTTTTCTTCCTTGCTCAAAGACTTAGGCACGAAGACCGTCACATTTACGATGATGTCACCGTTTCCGTACCCATAACCTTTCACAGCAGGCATGCCTTTTCCGCGCAGACGAATCTGCTTGCCAGGCTGGGTGCCCGGTTCTATTTTCACCTTGGTAGTTCCGTCGAGCGTTGGAACATCCACCTCGCCTCCCAGAGTGGCAGTAGCGAAATCGAGCACCAGATTGTAATACAAGTCTTGATTGCGGCGTTCGAAGACATCACTTTTCTCTACATTGATGAACACCTGAAGGTCGCCGTACAAACCATTTCGCTTGCCTTGGTTTCCCTTTCCTTCCACGGTCACCATCATGCCATCGTCAACACCTGCAGGAATATTAATCTCGACAACTTCGTCGCCCTTCACAATACCTTCGCCACCGCAAGCCTTGCATTTGTTCTTTATAATCGTGCCTTCGCCACCGCATGCCGAGCAAGGCTGTTGCGTCTGCATCATGCCAAACATGGAGCGCACGGTCTTCAACACATAGCCCGAGCCATGACAAGTGGGGCAAGTCTCGGGTTTAGCACCCCCCTCGCATCCCGTGCCATGGCAAGCTGAACAAGCAATATCCTTATGTATCTTGAATTTCTTGGTCACGCCCGTAGCGGCCTCTTGCAGAGTAAGTTTCACCCTCACACGCAAGTCGCTGCCTTGGTACATACGTTTTTGCTGGCCGCCATAGCCGCCGCCAAAGCCATTAAATCCCGAGTGTCCGCCAAAGATGTCACCAAACATGGAGAAAATATCATTGAGGTCCATGCCGGCTCCACCACCAAAACCGCCAAATCCTCCTTGCGGACCTTCAAAGCCAAACTGGTCATATTGCTGGCGTTTCTGGGTATCGTGCAGAACCTCGTAAGCCTCGGCAGCCTCCTTAAACTTCTCCTCAGCTTCCTTGTCGCCAGGATTTCGGTCTGGGTGATATTTGATAGCAATCTTCCGATAGGCTTTCTTTATTTCGTCTTCCGATGCCGACTTGTCCACGCCAAGCACCTCGTAGTAATCTCTTTTTGCCATTTGTCTTTTGTTATATTATTACAAGTCACATTTCCCGAAATGCTTATTGTCCAACGGCCACCTTGGCATGGCGAATCACCTTCTCGTTCATTGTATATCCTGCCTGGACGCAGTCGATGATTTTACCCTTCTTGTCGTCGCCCATTCCCGGCACCATGGCAATCGCCTCATGAAAATCAACATCAAAATCCTTGTTCTCCGTCTCGATTTTTTTTACTCCAAGGCCCTCCAAGGCTTTGATGAATTTGTTGAATATCATCTGAACGCCCTCTCTGAAAACCTTGATGTCCTCACTCTTGTCGGCGAGAGCACGCTCGAAGTCATCCAGCACTGGCAGCACAGCCGACACAGCCTTCTCGCCGCCATTGAGTATCAGCTCGGCCTTCTCCTTGATAGTGCGCTTGCGATAGTTTTCAAACTCTGCAGTCTTGTAAAGCAACTGTTTTTTCAACTCCTCTATTTCCTTATCGGCCTTTTCCAAGGGATCGAGCGCAACTTCTTCCGTAACTACGCCAGCCTCGTCTGACTTCTTGTCAGCCTCTTCTGTCGCATTGTCGGAACGCAAGTCTTCTCCCATATTTTCAGTTTGGTCCATCTTGTCTTCAGCACAATCTTCCTGGCAAGAATCCTGGGCTTTCACATCCTCTATATCCATATTCTTTTCGTTTAGCATAGTGTATTACATTTAATTAAATATATATACGTTAAAATCAACAAAAAGTATGCCAATTCGACACGTTTCGAATTGGCACATAATATTGATTCAATCTTTTCCGTAGAGAGTCGGCTCCACTTAGAGTCCGTACATTTTGGCTTTCTGTTCCTTGATAGCCTCGTCATAGATGTATTCATCATAGGACATAAGCTTATCAATTGTACCAGATGGAGTCAACTCAATGATGCGATTGGCCACGGTGTTGATGAACTCATGGTCGTGGCTGGAAAACAGGATATTTCCTTTGAATGCCATCAGATTGTTGTTGAAAGCCTGGATGCTCTCCAAGTCCAAATGGTTAGTAGGGGTGTCGAGAATCAGACAGTTGGCGTTCTGCAACTGCATACGGGCAATCATACATCTCATCTTCTCTCCTCCGGAAAGAACGTTCACTTTTTTTAGAACCTCCTCGCCACTGAAGAGCATTCTTCCAAGATAGCCCTTCATGGCCACTTCGTTGCCTGGGCCATACTGGCTCAACCATTCAATGAGGTTCTTTTCGCTTTGGAAGAAAGCCGTATTGTCGAGTGGGAGATAGGCGGTGGTGATGGTCACTCCCCATTTATACTCTCCGGCATCTGCCTTTCTGTTGCCATTGACAATCTCGAACAGAGCAGTCATCGCCTTGGGATTGTGAGAGAGGAACACCACTTTTTCGCCCTTTTCGATATTGAAACTTACATTGTCAAAAAGTACGGTGCCATCTTCGTCGCACGCCTTCAATCCCTCCACCTCAAGAATTTGGTTGCCAGGCTCACGCTCCATCTGGAAGATAATGCCGGGATATTTACGGCTGGAAGGACGGATTTCCTCAACATTAAGTTTCTCCAACATTTTCTTGCGCGACGTGGTCTGCTTGCTCTTGGCCACATTGGCTGAGAATCGGCGGATAAACTCCTCCAACTGCTTTTTCTTTTCCTCGGCCTTCATCTTTTGATTTTGAGCCTGACGAAGGGCCAACTGAGAGCTCTCATACCAGAAAGAATAGTTGCCGGCGAACATGGTGATTTTGCCGAAGTCGATGTCGACAGTTTGCGTACTTACGGCATCAAGAAAGTGACGATCGTGGGAAACCACCAGTACGGTTTGCTCCACATTGCTCAAATATTCCTCAAGCCATTCTACGGTGTCCAGGTCAAGGTCGTTGGTAGGCTCATCAAGAAGCAGGTTGTCGGGATTTCCAAACAAAGCTTTTGCCAACATCACACGCACCTTCTCGGTATTGGAGAGTTCCCCTACGAGTTTTTCGTGTCTGTCTTCCTTTACGCCAAGATTCTGAAGGAGTTGTGCAGCATTGCTCTCAGCCTCCCATCCGTTCATCTCCGCAAATTTGAGCTCGAGTTCTGCTGCAAGGTTGCCATCCTCCTCGGTCATTTCAGCCTTCGAGTACAGACGCTCGCGTTCCTTCATGTTTTCCCACAAGGGCTGGTGTCCCATCAACACGGTATCTATCACGCGATGCTCATCATACTTGAAGTGGTCCTGTTCCAAGACAGAAAGGCGCTCGCCCGGGCCAAGCTCCACACTTCCCTTGTTGGGCTCCAAATCTCCGCTGATGGCACGGAGAAAAGTAGACTTACCAGCACCATTGGCACCGATGATACCATAGATATTTCCATGAGTGAACTTGAGATTTACATCCTTGTAAAGCACTCTCTTTCCGAATTGGATCGCAAGATTGGTTACTGTAATCATTATCTAATTTATATCTTTTAAATTCATATTTATTATTAAATTTGATGCAAAGTTACGAAAAAACATTTGGAAAAAAGCATATTAAACCATAAAAGTGTGTTTTTTAAGTTAAAATAGGGGAGAAACTTTGGTATTTTAACGAAAAGCAGTAATTTTGCATGACAAAAACATTTATTTATGAGACCGAAGAAGGACAAATACAGCTATGGCAATCAGCTGGCATACAACCATTACACAGTGGAAAAGCCCGCCAAGCTTCTAGAATGGCTGCTGGCCAACCTAAAGAGGCAGAGCAAGACAAAAATAAAACAGACTCTGCAAGGACGTGGAATCTGTGTGGACGGCAAGGTAGTAACACAATATGACTATCCGCTCAAGCAAGGCATGAAGCTGAGCATAAGCTGCACAAAGAAAAATCAAGAAACATTCAAGAGCCGTTACATAAAAATCGTTTATGAGGACAGATATCTTGTGGTAGTGGAAAAGAATATTGGTATTCTCAGCATGGCCGCAGGACACTCCACATTAAACGTGAAGACGGTGCTCGACGAATATTTCCACAAGACCCGCCAGAACTGCCAGGCACACGTGGTGCACCGACTGGACAGAGACACCTCGGGACTTATGATTTACGCAAAGGACAAGCAGACCGAGATGGAACTAGAACGCGACTGGCACCAGACCGTATACGACCGCCGATATGTGGCGTTGGTCTCCGGAGAAATGGAGAAAGACGAAGGAACCATTGCCAATTGGCTGAAAGACAATCGTGCATACATCACTTATAGTAGTGACTCGGACAATGGAGGCAAATATGCCGTTACGCATTTCCACACCTTACGGCGCACCGTCAGCCACTCATTAGTAGAGTTCCGCCTAGAGACTGGACGAAAGAACCAAATCCGTGTCCATACAGCCGACATGGGGCATCCAGTCTGTGGCGACATCAAGTATGGGAATGGCGACAATCCCTGCCACCGGTTATGCTTGCATGCGTTTGTTTTGTGTTTTTACCATCCAGTATCTCATCGCCCTATGGAATTTGAGACACCGATACCTCCCGAATTCAACAAGGCGCTGAAAAGCGATTTTTGAAAATTAAATATTACACATATGATGTCATGAGCGAGTTTACTTATTACATTTTTGTGCTTGCAGTACTTATAGTCGGCCTGCTTGTTCTGAAAAAAGTAGCCACATGTATGATCAAGGCTGTCGTGACAATTGTCTTGATGGGGGCAATGGCTATTATTTATTGGCTATATTTCTGTTAGCATAAGGGGGGATGCGTGCGTTAGCATCCCCAAAATAGGGTTTTTCAAAAGCCTATTTATCATAATGTCGGTTATAACTAGAAAAGTAGGGAATTTAGTGCAGCACCCGACAAACCCTTATTCCTATTTGCGAGGAATGTTTCTGCATATATTTATACAGCGTCATAGGCTCGTCTATAACTCGTTTGTGTATGCTGCTGGCATTAAGCAGATGCAAGCCGTCTTTACGCCAGTAAGCTATGCCGATATGCGTGGTATCGAGTCCTTTTTTGCTAGTTAAGATTGCAATTATATCACCGTTGTGAATGCAGTTTCGAAAAAGCGATGTGTTGGCTATTGCTGCTTTGGGAATATAACGGTATTTCTTTCCTGTCACACGTTGTTCCAACTGTTTGATTCCAGGTAGCCACTCTTGGTGAGAAATCAACATCTTGTAATATTGCAGGTGCGTGGACATCCAATTTACATTCACTGTCTGAATTGCTGTAAAGGGAGGAACCGAAGCGATATTCTTGACAATTCCTTTGCGTTCATTTTCTTCCATCCATACAGAGAAATAATGCAGACGATTGACGTAAGCTATTTTCCCATCAACATATCTTATGTTTTTCAGATACTTGCAAAAAGCAGCAAACGAGGTATCTCCATTATTCGCACACATAGCCAAGGCTGTTACTGTCTCGACAAAAGTGGTACAGTCCAGTTCGCGCGTATTTACGACTAGCACTTCTTTTTTTGTCTTATCGAGCGTTCCGCCAACATATGGGACACCGCAAAATTTTTCGCCAAACCACAGCATCCAACTTTCGGGTTGTTGATGTAATTTGGATGCCTCACTCAACATCTTTTCAATCTTAATGCTGTCTTGTCCGGCATAGACCACATCCGAAATCGCCCATCCGTGACAAGGCAAAAATGTAAGCATCAAAACTAGTAATGGCCTGATAAGATTCTTCATACTTTATGAATATTTTATGGTTACAAAAGTTTATACAAGTTATTTCTTTCTGCCAAAATTGACCCCCCAATAAATATTGACGGAACCAAAGGAATTGTTGGTGGAGAAATTATCTTGCTTATAATTATATGTATGTATTACCGTACTGGCACCGACGTACCATTTCATATTGTTCCAAACGATGGCGAAACGCCCCACTCCATCTAAATTGAAATTCTTGAACCCAAAGTTCTTGAAATTAAACTTATTGTCTTCACTATCCGAGCTAGACTGATTATAAGCCAAGCCTACGGACAAAGAGGCGTTGAACAACAGATTCGGACAAATCACCCAGTTGTAGCCATATCCCACGGTTGCAGAGTAATCGCTATATTTCACTTTCGAGAACATAAGGCTGCTGTCTATTTTCGCAACATCCTTATCGGATTGATCTCCCTTCAGCCGATCTGCCACCAAACTGGAAAGTTTGTCCCAATCCACTTCCAGCTGATGCTGGGTGTACCCCAGTCCTACCATCCACGAACCGGCACTGCGCCTCTGAATGGTACTCTGAGAATAAGCAGCTGGATATGAGAACTTTCGATGATTGAAAATGTAGTAAAAATTCACCCCCTTGATACTTGCCGTAAAGCCGTCGAAATCTGTTTTACGGATAGCTTCTGTATTTATATTTTCGCCTAAATCCAAACTCTGAATTCGATAGTTGTTACCAGTTTGTCTCCAGAAGAGATCCAGTCCAAGAAGGCTACTATACAGGCTCAAATCCAGCTCCTTCTTGTTTGTACGGCTGCTACTAGTAGATACGTGTTTCAGGTCGAAGGTGTACCCCAAGAACACCCAACGCCAACCCACATAAGGGCCCAGACGATAAGACGGCTCTGGCGAAAATGAAATTTTCTGTCCGCCTTTTTTAGAGTAAAGAGTATAGCTTTCGTATGTGTTGGTGTTTTGCAACATAACTGTATAGTTATATCGCTGAGACTCTATGTAGGCGGAATCCGTATTATTGAACTCTCTGAAGAATCGGGTAAACACATCCCCTACCTGATGGAAGAACGAACGGTTGTGGCGAACTAGAGCAAGACTGTCCCTGGCGGCAGCTATTGCGGGAATTGCCGTCAGCCATATAAAAATGGTCGAGACTAGTATCTTTTTCATCAATCCGAAATATTATCCATCAAGTTAATTTTTCCACAAAATACGGTCCAGCACCCAATTCACTGCCGTTGCCGAGGTGCAAGTGCAGTCGCAATTCCCCTTGCCTTGCAGATGTTCTATCACATGCTTTATCATCGGCAATTGGACATGGGGAGGATTAGGCACCGTGATGCTGGTCTTTCCCTCGCTCGTGATGACAAGAATTGGCTCGTAGGTGAATACCGAGAAAGATAGGGAACCCTTCTCTCCTATAATCTCGATGCGGTCTTCTTTGGCACTCTCGTGCCCCACAAAACACCAGCTACCGCTCCCCGGTATGCCACTTTCAAAGTAGAAGCATGCAGAGACTGTGTCTTCTGCCTTGTAAAGACCACCGCGGTTTGCGGGATATCCATGCGCCCGGGTGATGACCCCAAAGATATTTTGGAGCAAATCTATCTGGTGGGGTGCCAAGTCGTAGAAATATCCACCACCGGCGATGTCTGGCTGCAGTCGCCAAGGCATCTCTTTTCCGCTTTTATAGTCAAGGTCGCGAGGAGGGGCGGAGAAGCGCACCTGTACGTTCAGCGTATTGCCAATCACGCCGTCGTCGATTATTTGCCTCACTTTTTGGAAATAAGGCAGATATCTGCGATAGTAGGCCACGAAACATGGCACCCCCGTCTGCTCGCTTACCCGATTGATCCTGATACAATCGTTGTAGCTTGCTGCCAAAGGCTTTTCTATATATACAGGCTTGCCTGCGCGCATGGACATAATGGCGAAGGTGGCATGCGATGATGGTGGCGTTGCTATATAAATAGCATTGACGTCAGGGTCGTCGATGAGTTCTGCAGCATCGGTATACCACTTGCGCACATGATGGCGTTCTGCATAGCTACGGGCCTTGTCTTCGCGTCGGCTCATCACCGCCACCACTTGCGATCCTTCCACCTCATTGAAGGCAGGGCCGCTTTTCTTTTCGGTCACTTCGCCACAACCTATAAACCCCCAATTTATCTGTTTCATATTGCTATTGTATAATAAAACACGCTTACTCCGCCTCTGCCAGCGACTTGTTTATTTGGTCGATATAGTCGAGCACTTCCTCCCGACCAATCTTCTTCTCGCTGCTCGTAATAAAATAAGGTGGCAGTTCTTCCCAGCGGTCTTCAAGGGCATGCATCCAATTCTCTGCATTCATGCGCGCCTTTACGGGGCCCAGTTTGTCGGCCTTGGTAAAGACAATGCAAAATGGCACGCCGCTCTCCCCCAGCCAATCTACAAACTCACGGTCGATCTTCTGCTGATCGTGGCGCACATCAATGAGCACGAAAACATTGGCCAATTGCGGGCGTTGTAGGATATAGCTGCTTATCATCTGCTCCAACTGTTTCTGCACAGTTTTTGAACGCTTAGCAAATCCATAACCAGGAAGATCCACGAGATACCACTCGTTATTGATAATGAAATGGTTGATTAACAGCGTTTTGCCAGGAGTGGCTGAAGTTTTTGCCAAACCTTTGTGATTGCAGAGCATATTGATGAGACTCGACTTTCCAACATTGCTCCTTCCGATGAAGGCATACTCATTTTTATTGTCTTTGGGACACATGCTCACTCTGGGAGCGGATATTGTGAATTCAGATTTCTTGATTTCCATTTCTATTCTTACTATTAAATATTTATATATTACCCTTCTATTTCAGCCAATTCCAGCCAGCGCAGCTCCTTCTCATCGAGTTCTTCCTTGATATTGGGCAGACGCTTGCTTTTCTCGGTAAGCTCTTCTACAGACAGATTGCCGCTACAAAGTTCTTCTTCCAAACTTTTTTGCTCGGCGTTGAGAGCCTCTATTTCCTTTGTCAGTTGTTCGTATTCGCGTTTTTCCTTGTACGACAACTTTCTGCGATTTTCGAAATTGGCATCTCGCTTGGCAGTAGCCGTACCGTCACTTACAAGTCCCTTCGCCACAGCTGTTTCCTCTTTCGCCTGCAACTTGTTCCATTCCCTATACTGGGTATAGTTGCCGGGGAAATCCTGTATTTCTCCACCACCCTTGAACACAAGCAAATGATCCACCACCTTGTCCATGAAATAACGGTCGTGGCTCACCACGATGACGCATCCGGGAAAATCCTGCAGATATTCCTCTAGCACTTGCAATGTCTGAATGTCGAGATCGTTGGTAGGCTCATCGAGGACAAGGAAGTTGGGATTGCGCATAAGCACCGTACATAGATAGAGCTTGCGCTTTTCCCCACCGCTGAGCTTACATACATAGTTGTGCTGTTCCTCGGGAGTGAACAGGAAAAACTGCAGAAATTGGGAGGCCGTCATATGCTTGCCACCACCCAGGTCTATGTAATCGGCGATGTCGGTGATAACATCAATCACTTTCTGGTCATCTCTGAACCTAAGCCCTTCTTGTGAGAAATATCCAAATCTTACGGTTTCACCTATGTCAAACTTTCCGCCGTCAGGCTGCACCTCCCCCAGCAGCATTTTCACAAAAGTACTCTTGCCTGTTCCGTTATTGCCCACAATGCCCATTTTCTCGAATCGGGCAAAGTTGTAGTAAAAATTGTCTAGTATCACTTTTTTCTTGCCATGATCCTCAAATGCCTTGCTTACATACTGACACTCGAAAATCTTGGAACCAATATATACCGTAGATGCTTTCAGGCGCACCTGTCTGTCCTCGATGCGTTGCTTGGCGACCTTTTCCAGTTCATAGAAGGCATCCTCGCGATAGCGAGCCTTGTGGCCTCTCGCCTGTGGCTGCCGACGCATCCAGTCCAATTCTCTCCTATAGAGATTCTTGGAATGCTGTATCTCCGCCCGCAAATTGTCCATCCGTTCCTGTCGCTTTTCAAGATAGTAGGCGTAGTTGCCACGATAAGTGTAGACGGTCTTGTTGTCAAGCTCAAGAATCGTATTGCACACCTTATCGAGGAAGAAACGGTCGTGGGTCACCATGAAAATGGTCTTGTTGCCACGATTCAGATACCCCTCCAACCACTCTATCATCTCTAGGTCGAGATGGTTTGTAGGTTCATCAAGCATGAGAAAGTCCGGCTCGTTGATGAGCACATTGGCCAGGGCAACCCGCTTTTGCTGTCCGCCGCTCAGTTGCCCCATTGGCTGTTCCAGGTCAGAGATATGTAACTGCGTAAGAATCTGCTTGGCTTTCAGGATTTTATCTTGGTTTCCTTCGTGATTGAAGCATGCGTCGAGCACACTATTCTCTGGCTCAAACTTAGGAGTCTGCTCCAAAAAACCAACTTTCAGGTCTCGGCGATAGATAATATCTCCGCTCTCATGTCCCTCCTCTCCGGTGAGCACGGACATCAGAGTAGACTTGCCGGTGCCATTACGCGCCACAAGTCCCACTTTCTGGCCTTCTGCTATCGAGAAGGAAATGTTTTCGAAAAGAACCTGCGCACCAAATCTTTTGGTGAGGTTTTGAACGTCTAAATAGGGTATTTGATTAGCCATTATTATTTTTTTCTGCAAAGATAACGAAAATATTTGGCAGAAACAAATTTTTTAATTATCTTTGCACTCGAAATCTCTATCAATACCGTGTTTCAACTCTAGAAACGCGACATTTCAATGAAAATTATAAATATACTATCTTATAATGTATAGCAAAGACGAACTAATAGCAAAGAGTGTTGTGCAGCTGAAAGGCATTGCCAAGGAAATTGGAGCTAAGGTAAAGTCTGGAGACAACAAGGAGACCATTATCAATGCAATCCTTGATGTCCCGTCTGGAGAGCCAACTGATGCAACCAAGCGCAAACGCACTCGAATAGCTTCAAAGAAGGAGGACCGAGTGTACTCCGTCCACGGAACGGACGGGGAAAACTATGATGTGCAAAAAGGGCAGCCCCAAGAGTCGAATACAAGCGAAGGAACGAAAACTGTCACCCTGCCCGCTTTTCCCAAGCATAGGGGACGGAAGAGCAAGGCCGAACTGGAAGCTATAGCTGCCGCCCAGATTGCAGCTCGCCAGCAGGAGTTACCTTTCGAACCGGCTCCTGCTGAAGAAAGAGCTCTTGTTTCTGACAGCACTCTTGAACTTAATGCCTCAACTGACGAACAACCTGAGAGTAACACCCAAGCAGAAATGCTTGTCGATGAGGCGACTGACATCATTCCAGAGGCTCAATACTCTGGTGTAGATGCCACACCTATAGATGGCGACTTACAAGCCATGCTACAGGAGAAGATGAATGCACAGAACGCTTCCCACAATAGTTCAGACTCCACAATGGCCGAAGCTGAAGAGGAACAATCCGAGGGTTTGGACAAAGAACAAATGCTTTACACTGAGGGTATGAAGGTCGAAACATCACCTGAAGGAGTATGGCTCGGCGACCCAGGCGACGGTACTGATTTCATCACAGTGGTAGATATTCCCATTGAGGATCATGCAGCCACGCCTTGTGTAGATATGTTCGATCGCCCCATGACGCACTCGAACCTGACTGTAGAAGAGGAATCAGAACCGGAACCAGAAGACACCGAAGACAATGCTGAGGAAATTCAGCCAGCATTTGATTTCACAGACATTGTGACAACCAATGGCGTTCTGGAGGTGTTGACCGATGGCTACGGATTTCTCCGCAGTAGCGATTACAACTACCTTTCCTCTCCCGATGATGTCTATGTCTCGGTGAATTTCATCAAGAAATATGGTTTAAAGACAGGTGATGTAGTGCAGGGGTTTGTTCGTCCGCCTCATGAGGGCGAGAAATATTTTCCGCTCACTAACATCGACAAGATTAACGGGCGCGAACCTTCAGAGGTACGAGACAGAATACCTTTCGAGCATCTCACTCCGCTCTTCCCCGACGAGAAGTTCTCCCTTTGCGGCAACACTCGCACCACCAATCTGAGCACTCGCATCGTAGACCTTTTTGCCCCCATAGGAAAAGGACAGCGCGCCCTTATCGTGGCCCAGCCCAAGACGGGTAAGACTATATTGATGAAAGATATCGCTAATGCCATAGCATCCAACCATCCAGAGGCTTACTTGATGATGCTCTTGATAGATGAGCGTCCTGAAGAGGTTACCGATATGGCTCGCACCGTCAATGCAGAGGTTATCGCCTCCACGTTCGACGAGCCAGCCGACAGGCATGTGAAGATTGCAGGCATTGTGCTGGAAAAAGCGAAACGAATGGTAGAATGCGGTCATGACGTAGTGATTTTCCTCGATTCCATAACTCGTTTGGCTCGCGCCTATAATACCGTGGCTCCCGCTTCGGGCAAAGTGCTCACCGGTGGTGTAGATGCCAACGCCCTGCAAAAGCCCAAACGTTTCTTTGGCGCAGCACGCAACATAGAGGGAGGCGGTTCGCTTACGATTGTAGCCACAGCTCTCATCGACACGGGAAGCAAGATGGACGAAGTTATTTTCGAGGAATTCAAGGGAACCGGCAACATGGAGCTGCAATTAGACCGTTCGCTCAGCAACAAGCGAATCTTCCCGGCTGTGAACCTCGTGGCATCGTCAACGCGCCGTGATGATCTATTGCAAGACAAGACCACGCTTGACCGCATGTGGATATTGAGGAAGTATATCTCCGACATGAACCCAATGGAGGCGATGAACACGATAATCCAAAATATGCACAACACCCACGACAACGACGAGTTCTTGCTTTCCATGAACTCATAAAAAGAACGATATAAAACGGGCAAGCCCAGGACATTTTTGTCCTGGGCTTGCCCGTTTTTGGGTATTTATAATCATAACAAGGAGGGATTATTGATTATTATTTGTCTTTGTCCCTCTCCCTCATTCTCTTAAATGCCTGGCGATGGAATCGCTCCTCTGCCTTGATGATTTCCAACACCTTATTGGCTGGCAGAATAAGCATAAAGCGCACATGGTATTCTTGCTGAAGCATCTTCATCTCAATGTCGAGCTCATCTTGCTTGCGAATGGCCTCCGCACATGCCTTCACATCGCGGGGAACAACCTGGTGATACCTTCTCATCTGGTCGAAAATACTTCTCATTCTCTTGGTCATCTGGCGGTATGCCGGGAAGAACTTGGCCGATTCCGTGGGGGTAAGCCCGGCTTTCGTGGTAATATACTGTTCAAGCTCTATCTCGAATCTCTTGGGGTCGAATCCGCCCCTCTTCTTTCCACCCTGTGCGTTCATGGGAAGTATACCTAGCAAGAGCACCATAACGAGTGCGAGCAATCTATTGTAGCCTATGTGTCTCATAACAAAACTCTGTGATGTTTAGCAAACAATGAACCTCTGTCAGCATCAGTTTTCTGCCACAAGCGAGGCATAGAAGTCTTGACTGTCCATCATCGTATAGTCAGCCATCTGCTCAAAGTCAGCATCGTCGGCACTTGTCGAAGTGCTTTGCGGATGGGCATTGGTTGCAGATTGCGCTAGGGGGGATGCCACTTGTTGATGACGGCTTTGCAATGCCAACATCACACTGCTCGTCGCAACGACTACAGCAACGGCAGCAGCTACTTTGCGTATAGCCATCGGACTGTTCCACCAGTGATGCGGCCTTATGTTTAACATGCGCACTTCCTGTTCCGGCAACTGCTCCATGATTTGGGTGGTCAGATTGTCGAAATAGCCGACAGGCACATCAAAATGATTGTCATTGCCGAAAAGTTCCTTTATTTTTTTCTCATCAGTCATAATCATATATCCTTTCTTTTCTATAGTTGACGTTATTGTCTGCAAAAGGTTTAATCTTTGAGATGCAAATATTCCGATATTTTTTTCACTGCAAGATGATATGAAGCCTTGAGGGCACCTACGCTTGTGTCAAGAATCTTACTTATTTCCGTGTATTTCATATCGTCATAATACTTGAGCGAAAAAACTGTGCGCTGCACCTCGGGGAGTCGTGCCACAGCCTCTTGCAAAAGGGCCTGGGCTTGGTCACCGTCAAAATATGGGTCGCCCGTCAAGCGCACTGCCACGGCAGGTTCCTCGTCGGCACTCACTTTACTTATCGCCTTCTGCCTGCGCAGGAAGTCGAGAGCCTCGTTGATGGCTATGCGGTAGAGCCAGGTGGAAATCGACGACTTGCCATGGAAGCTGCCGAGATTGGTCCATGCCTTGAGGAAAGAATTCTGGAGCACATCGTTGGCGTCGTCATGGTTCAAAACTATACGACGAATCTTCCAATACAGGGATTCACTGTATTGGCCAACCAACATCGAAAAACCCTCTCTTTGGGTTTTCGGCTCACGGAGCAAGCCCAACAATTCTTTTTCCTTCATTGCGGCAGTCGGGGCGTTTTACAAATATTTCCTTAAACAATTGAATATAACCTCATCATATCCATACACGTCGTTGTAGCATTCCATCCTTCCTCCTGCCATTGGATAGACGGTGTAGTATGTAATGAAGAGGGGAATCTGAGGTTCCACCTTCAGGGAGCCAATCACCAGTTTGCGATTTGCCAACGTGTCGGCGTTCATCGAATATTTGATTTTTTCGATGGTTTCCTCTTCCTTATCTTTCATCAGGAAGATGGCAAAATCCAAAGGTTTTTCCACTCTCACACATCCATGCGACACTCCCCGATCCTCTCTGCCGAAAACATCTTTGCTGGATGTGTCGTGCAGATATACCGAGAAATTGTTGTCAAATCGGAATATGATTCTTCCAAGCGCATTACCCTTGCCCCCTCGTTGTGCCACCCCGTAGGCTCCGGAGAGGAGCATATCGCCGGAGAGCCGGGCCGGATCTATTTCCTTGCCTGTGGAACGCTCGAAGACATAATAGTTGCGCGAATGGAAATAATGTGGGTTGCCCACGTGGCGAGCGATGTCCTTGAGCAGAATGCTACGAGGAATCACCCAGCGTGGGTTGATGTCCATTCTCTTGATATAGCTGTTGAGTAGCGGGGTCTTGGTCTGAACAGACCCGCAACCTATGCGCATAGTAATCGTGTCTCCGTTGTCTATACACATCAGATGATAAGACGGGATATTCACAACCACCTTCTTGCTGTGCTTGTCTGGATGGTCGTATTGGCGCCAGCGACACCTTTCCATATTGCAAAGAATTCTCCTTCTGTCAACCCCACTCATGTCTCCACTGGATAGTTTTTGTTCCAATTGATAATAGAAAGGATTCTTTGGCTGTATGTCGTGAAGAAATCGTTGTATCGAATCCGTTGCGGCCTGCCGCAATGCCAACCCGTAGAATTTATGGTCGGCGTGCTGCATGCCCACGTCAAACAAACCTCTGTATCTTATTGGTCGCTGTATGGTGTCGTAAGGATTCGGCTCGATGGAGTCCAGACGGTTGAACACATAGGTAGGGTTCATATAGCCGAACCTCTGGCCGGCCGCATAGCGGAGATAGGCCTTGGTCAGGCGATATTCCAGCCGGGCCATCACTTGGTTTATTTGATCGTGCCGATTGTCGAGTTCCAGTTTTCTTAGTACTTCCAGGTCTCGTTCTATCGCATTGACGTTGAAGGCTCTCGGCGAGAAGCCCATTCTGTCCACTTTTCGTAGATAGTTCAGCAGGGAGTCTGCTCGTTGGTCGACACCGTACCTGTCAATCCACACAAACTGCCCGCCGTTGCGATAGTGGCTTCGCATGAACAGGTCGGCTGCCTGTCTGTCGGAATCGTTACGCATCAAGCTATCAATCAATTTTCTGATTGTGCGTGAGTTGATGGTATAGGATGGGTTCTGCAGGGATTGGTAGTAGTCGAGAGACAACGACGAGTTGCTGTTTGGCACCCTGTCCCTACACGAACAGAACACCAAACAGCCTATAAAAAGAGGTAAAAGTCTACTGATTCTCATTATCATCACATCACACCGTCTGCACGAAGTTTCTGCTGCCATTTCCAGGCCGATGCCAAAACATCCTCAAGCTTGGCCTCTGCCTTCCAGCCGAGCACCTTGTTGGCCTTGGTGCAGTCGCCCCAGATCTTTTCGATGTCGCCCTCTCTGCGAGGACCATATTTCCAATTGAGCTTCACACCGGTGGCTTTCTCAAAAGTTTCCACAATCTCCAACGTGGAGTTTCCATTTCCCGTACCGATGTTGAAATACTCGATAGGATCTGTTTCCTTGTCGAGCACACGGGCCATGGCAGCCACGTGAGCCTTTGCAAGGTCTACTACGTAGATGTAGTCGCGGATGCAAGTGCCGTCTGGAGTGTCATAATCGTTGCCGAAGATGGTGAGCTCCTTGCGAATGCCCATGGCGGTCTGCGTCACGTAGGGAATCAAATTGTTGGGCACACCATTTGGCAATTCACCAATCTCAGCTGTAGGATGGGCACCGATTGGGTTGAAATATCTCAGCACGACGCTCTTGATGCTGGCACCGCTGTGGATATAGTCGGCGATGATTTGCTCGTTGATTTCCTTGGTGTTGCCATATGGAGATGTGGCTTTCTGGTGGGGAGCTTCTTCGGTCACGGGCAGGTTCTCTGGCTTGGGCTGGCCGTACACGGTGCATGAGGAAGAGAATATGATACCCTTTACATTATATTTAGGCATAAGCTCAAGCAGGTTGATGAGCGACACGATGTTGTTGCGATAGTAGAGCAGCGGTTTCTGCACGCTCTCGCCCACGGCCTTGCTGGCAGCAAAATGGATAATGCCCTGAATGTCGGGATATTTCCGGAATACTGCTTCGGCAGTCTCCTTGTCGCGCAAGTCGACCTTCTCGAAGGCAGGGCGCACGCCCGTAATCTTCTCGATGCCATCGAGCACCTCGATCTTGGAGTTTGAAAGGTCGTCTACAATCACTACATTGTAGCCTGCCTGCTGCAATTCCACGGTGGTGTGGCTGCCAATGAAGCCCGTTCCACCCGTCACAAGAATAGTCTGTTTCATATTATAAATAGTTAGTTTGAATTATATTGTTCAGAGTTTTTCGTGCAAAAGTACAGCAAAAAAACGAAAAAGCGAAAGAAAATTTGGAAAAAAACACTTTTTCTTTTGTTTTAATCTATAATTTACACTATCTTTGCAAACAAATTAACGCAAGAACAGCAATGAAGAGTACGAAACAATACAACATAGAGCAGGACATGAGATACCTGCAATTGCTTTCCCTGTCGTTTCCCACGATTGCGGAAGCCAGCACGGAAATCATCAATTTACAAGCCATCCTCAACCTGCCCAAGGGTACCGAGCATTTCCTTGCCGACATCCACGGCGAGTACGAGGCATTTCTGCATGTGCTGAAGAACGCATCGGGCAACATCAAGCGCAAAGTAAACGAGCTTTTCGGCAACACGCTGAGGGAGCAAGAAAAGCGCGAGCTCTGTACACTCATCTACTATCCCGAGCAAAAGCTGGAACTGGTGAAACAGAAGGAGACCGACATTGTCGACTGGTACCACATCACGCTCCACCAGCTGGTGGCAGTGTGCCGCGACGTGTCGAGCAAGTACACCCGCAGCAAGGTCCGCAAGTCGCTGCCCGCCGATTTTTCCTATATCATCCAGGAGCTCCTTCACGAGCATACGGAAGACCATGACAAGACGGCCTATGTCAACGTCATCGTGGACACCATCATTTCCACAGGGCGGGCCGACGATTTCATCATCGCCATCGCCAATGTAATCCAGCGGCTGGCCATCGACCAGCTTCACATCTTGGGCGATGTCTACGACCGCGGCCCAGGTGCCCATATCATCCTCGACAAGATGAGCCTCTACCACAGCTGGGACATGCAGTGGGGCAACCACGATGTGCTCTGGATGGGAGCGGCCGCCGGCAACCCCGCCTGTGTCTGCAACGTGATACGCCTCTCCCTGCGCTACGCCAACCTGGCCACCATCGAGGAGGGCTATGGCATCAACCTCGTTCCCCTCGCTACGTTTGCCATGGAGACCTATGGCGATGACGACTGTACGGAGTTCCAGCCCAAAATGAGCGGCGGAGCGGCCTCCATTGACGACAAGACCAAGCGCCTCACCGCCCAGATGCATAAAGCTATCTCCGTAATCCAGTTTAAGTTGGAGGGACAACTCTACGACCGCCATCCCGAATGGCACATGGCACATCGCACCCTGTTGAAGAAAATCAACCAAAGTGAAGGCATCGTGGAGATTGACGGCAAGAGCTATGCGATGACCTCCTGCCACTTCCCCACCCTCTCCGATGACCCAGCCCGAGCCAACGAGCTTACAGCTGAAGAACAGCAGCTCGTAGACCGACTCACCCATTCCTTCCAGATATGCGAGAAACTGCAAAGACACATCCACCTGATGCTGCAGCACGGTTGCATGTATGCTATCTTCAACAACAACCTGCTCTTCCACGCCGCCTGTCCGCTCAACGCCGACGGCACCTTGAAAGAGGTTGAGATATACCCTGGCCAGAGATATAGTGGCCGCGAACTGATGCAACGCATCGGCATGCAGATACGCACGGCATTCCAGCAAGACTCCGACCCGTCGGAAAAGCAATATGCCACCGACTACTTCCTCTATCTATGGTGCGGCCCCGACAGTCCGCTCTTCGACAAGAGCAAGATGGCCACCTTCGAACGCTACTTCATCACAGACAAAGAGACTCATAAGGAAGAAAAAGGTTACTACTTTCTCCTGCGCGACAAGGAAGAAGTGATAGACCACATCATGGACGAGTTTGGTGTAACTGGCGAAAACCGCCACATCATCAACGGGCATGTGCCCGTGCGCACCCTGAAGGGCGAAAACCCCATCAAGGCCGGAGGCAGACTTATGGTGATAGATGGTGGGTTCTCCAAGGCTTACCACAACGAGACTGGCATCGCAGGCTATACCCTGGTATATCATTCGCGAGGATTCCAACTTGTGCAGCACGAGCCGTTCACAAGCATGGAAGATGCTATCGAACGAGGCACCGACATCGTGAGCACCACCCAGATAGTGGAGATGTCCAACAGGCGTATGTTGGTGGCCGACACCGACAAGGGGCAGGAACTGCGCAACCAAGTGGAAGACCTGGAAGAACTGCTCTATGCCTACAGGCACGGTTATATCAAAGAGACAAGATAGCTTTCCGGACTAACAAATGACTCATCCGGAAAGCGACGGGAGGAGACAAGGAATCACCCCGCCAGCATTTCCCTCATATAAGAGCGAACTGCCTTGCGGGCTTTTCCGAGCCTTCTTTCGGCCAACTTATAGTTGATGTTGATTTTCTTGGCTATCTCTCCCACCCGGAATCCCCCATAGACATTCAGGCGGTAAATGCTGGCCTGATTCTCCGTTAACCGGGCAATACCTTGTTCCAACATTTCCCTAATTTCCCTTGCCGAGTATA
Source organism: Bacteroides fragilis (assembly GCA_963630065.1). Classification (GTDB taxonomy): domain Bacteria; phylum Bacteroidota; class Bacteroidia; order Bacteroidales; family Bacteroidaceae; genus Prevotella; species Prevotella fragilis_A. The sequence goes on from CAVGLH010000006.1 coordinate 41,833, forward strand.
CGCTTTCCGCATCCTCGGCAAATTTGTTGATTTCCCCACCTTTTATAATATAGTGCTCGTACCGCTCCCGGCATTCCTTTCTGCGCCAACAATCGATGACAAAATTCCTTGCCGTGGTGTAAACCAGGCATGGCAACGTGACGGGTGAAATCATCTTGTCCATTTGCAGGAGTCTCACGAAAACATTCTGCACGATGTCTTCCGCCTCGTCTTCGTAAGGAAGGCGAGAGGCTACGAACGCTTTCAGTTCGTAGTAATGTTCTGCATAGAACTCTGCAATGATGTTGTGCTTAGATTTAACTTGTTCCATATCGGGAGGTTTTTTACTAAGATTTCGTTATTTTACGATATTGCAAAGGTAATAAAAAAATATCATGCCGTCAAAGGAAACTGTAAAAAAAATGTGCAAAATGTTCTATTTGAAACATTTTGCACATGTATCGAAACGATTTGTAACATATATGCTACATCACGCAAAGTATTACTTGATCAAGTCTACGCTTCTCTTGAGGAAAGCGTCGAGCGATGCGCCCTTCAACATGCCGTTCTGAAGCAAGGCGAGGTCGATGAGCTGGTGCACGATGTTGTTGTTCTTGGCATAGCCCGAGAGGATGTCGTTGCGTTTTGCCTTCTCGTCGCTGAGAGCCTTCTCCGTGTTGTGAACGTCATCCTTCTCCTCCTGGGTGATTTCCTCTGGCTTCTTCTTGCCCTGTTCCTGATGGAGTGCTGCGAGGCGTGCCTCCTGGCCTCTGATCTCGGCAAGAATAGGTTTCAGAGCCTCTGCGGTGTTGGCCTCAGAGTCAGAGAGCACCTTTTTCACGAGCGCATGGTCTGAGTTGAGCACAATGTTGTAGCTATCGGGCATCTGGCCGTAGAAATTCATACCTGCCTGGAACTGGCTCATCGCCTTCATACGGCGCATATACTCATTTTGGGTAATGAGCACTGGCTGGTTCTCCTCACCGAGAGCCTGAATCTCCACGTAGAACTCTGCCTTGTCGAGCTTTGGCATCTGCGAGCGGAACACCTCCGACAGGTTGTCAGTCTGCTCCTTGTTCAAGTCTGTCATCTTGGCATCCTTCTTCACGATAAGGCGGTCTACAATGTCGGAATCAACGCGGGTGAAGCGACTCTTCTCCAACTTCTGTTCCAGCATGTTTACCATCGGAGTGTCGAGCTGACCTTCCATCAAAAGCACGGAGTAACCCTTTGCCTTGGCTGCCTCGATGTAGGAGTACTGTTCCTCCTGGTTGTTGGCATAGAGATATACGAGGTTGCCGCCCTTATCAGTCTGGTTGTCCTTGATGAGATTCTTGTATTCCTCAAAGGTGAAGTACTTGCCCTCCACGTCCTTGAGCAGAGCGAAGTCCTTGGCGCGGTCGTAGAAGTCCTCCAGCGAAAGCATGCCGTAGTTGATGAAGAGCTTCAGGTCGTCCCACTTCTCCTCATACTCCTTGCGGTTCTCTTTGAAGATTGAGCTCAGTCGGTCGGCCACCTTCTTGGTGATGTAGGTGGATATCTTCTTCACGTTGCTGTCGCTCTGCAGATAACTGCGGCTCACATTCAGCGGGATGTCGGGTGAGTCGATAACGCCATGGAGCAAGGTGAGGAACTCGGGCACAATACCCTCCACCTGATCGGTGACAAACACTTGGTTGCAGTAGAGCAGAATCTTGTTACGCTGCAAGTCAATGCTGTTTTTGATGCGTGGGAAGTAGAGGATGCCTGTCAGGTTGAATGGGAAATCTACATTCAGGTGAATCCAGAACAACGGGTCGTCCTGCATAGGATAGAGCGTGTGGTAGAACTTCTTGTAGTCCTCGTCCTTCAGTGTGCTTGGAGTCTTGGTCCAGAGTGGCTCCACATTATTAATAATGTTGTCCTCGTCGGTCTCCACATTCTTGCCGTCCTTCCACTCGGTCTTCTTGCCGAAGGCCACGGGCACGGCCATAAACTTGCAATACTTGTTGAGCAGCTCCTCAATCTTGCTCTTCTGGAGGAACTCCTTGCAGTCGTCGGCGATATGTAGGATGATGTCTGATCCGCGCTCAGTCTTCTCGGCGTCTTCGATTTCGAAGGCAGGCGAGCCGTCACAACTCCATTTCACGGCCTTGCTTCCCTCCTTGTAGCTCTTGGTAACAATCTCCACCTTGCTAGAAACCATAAAGGAAGAGTAGAATCCAAGACCGAAGTGACCGATGATGGCGTTGGCATTCTCCTTGTACTTGTCGAGGAAATCTGTCACGCCAGAGAATGCTATTTGGTTGATGTATTTGTCGATTTCCTCTTCGGTCATTCCGATACCGTGGTCGCTGATAGTCAGCGTGCCGGCCTTTTCGTCGAGGGATACGCGCACAGTGGTGTCGCCAACCTCGCCCTTGAAGTCGCCCTGTGCGGCAAGGGTTTTGAGCTTCTGCGTTGCATCAACAGCGTTGGAAACCATCTCGCGGAGGAAGATTTCATGATCTGAATATAAGAATTTCTTGATGACAGGGAATATGTTCTCTGTCGTTACACCAATATTACCTTTCTGTGCCATAGTAAACTTTTTTAATTACGTTATATATGTTATTATCTTCAGGAAGTGCCTTTGCAAACATTGTGCCAAATTGCGACTGACGTTACGAGCCTTCCAGCACCGTCAGCAAGACAGGCGGACATATACATAAAAAAGGTCGCCTACCCTTTTGAGCGGCGACCTTATTATATATATTAATTCATATTTTCAAATCCTACAAGGAGATTAGTCCTTGAAGAAGTCCTTCACAGCCTCGTTAGGCACCATTTTCTCATCGAAAACGTAAGCACCAGTCTTGGGGCTCTTAACCATCTTGATAACCTTTGTGTATGCGCGACCATCCATGTTACCTTCGTGGAGGGTAGCGACCGCTTTCTTTGCCATAGTCTATATTAATTGATAATTGTTAAACTTGCAAGCCTCGGACTTACTTAATCTCTTTGTGAAGAGTCATCTTCTTCAAGATAGGGTTGTACTTCATCAACTCAAGACGCTCAGGAGTGTTCTTACGATTCTTTGTAGTCACGTAACGGCTTGTACCCGGCTGGCCACTGTTCTTATGCTCAGTGCACTCAAGGATAACCTGTACTCTATTACCTTTTGCTTTCTTTGCCATGATATTTATTCTCCTATTACTTTAATGTCTTTCCAGTCAACGAAACCCTTGGCCACAGCCTGATTGAGGGCAGCGTCAAGACCTACCTTATTAATGAGACGAAGACCAGCAGCACTGATCTTGAGGCTAATCCAGCAACCTTCCTCTACATAGTAGAATTTCTTGCTGAAGAGGTTAACGTCAAAGCTTCTCTTAGTGCGGTGCTTTGAGTGAGACACATTACAACCGAGCTGTGCCTTCTTACCTGTAATTTGACAAATCTTAGACATTTCTATCTTTAATTTT
>CAVGLH010000007.1:0-37864 GCA_963630065.1 Bacteroides fragilis
TGAGCGTATCGTAGATACACTCCATGATGATGCCGTCGTCGGCATATTGCGTGAGCACGTTCACCCACACCAACACCTTGAGGGTGATGCAGTTGTCGTCGAAACTCTTCAGCACAATCTTCACACCCTTCTCCTTGTAGATGCAGTCGAGTTTCATCAAGGCATTGATGAGGAGCTGCTTCACATCCTTCACATTGCTGCCATAGGCAATGCCTACCTCCAGGATGTCAAGCTCGTAACCATGGTTTCGGGTCATGTTTTTGTAGTTCTTGCTGAACAACTGTGAGTTTTGGAAGGCAATCACCGAACCGTCGGTAGCCTCCAGCATGGTGGAGGTATAGCTGATGCTGCTCACCTTTCCTCGTGTGCCGTCGCAGACGATGTAGTCGCCTACCTTCACACGTCCCATCATCAGCGAGATGCCGTAGTAGATGTTCTCCAGAATGTCCTTCGATGCAAAGCCGAGACCCGTTGACAGGCCGGCGAAGATGGCGAGCAACCACGACTTGCCCACGTTGAACACGTTCAGCGCAATCATCAGCCATACGCCCCAGATGATGACCTGCAGCACATTCTTGAACATCACAATCTTGGAAGCTGCCGAACTTGGGTCGGATTTCTCGAAGTGATGGCGCATGAAGTCTACCGAGGTCATGTTGATATAGTTGAACAGGAAGTACAGGCAGGCCACGCACGAAAGGCTGTAGAGCGAGGCCGTGAAGTTCTCTGTCTTGATGTAGTCCTTGTTGAATATCATCCAGGTGGTGTCGCTCATGTTGAACACGTCGGCTGCCCAATAGATGGAGATGATGAAGGAGAGTACGCCCGAGATAGGCAGCAACACCTTGTAGATGAAGCGGTAGCCCCATTTCTCCGTGATGGCCTTGTTGGCCAGTTTCTTACGTTTGGCATATACGCTGAGCCATCCTTCCACGCAGGTGATGGTGAGGATGCAGGTGAGCTGCATGGTCCACCAGATGATAATCTGCACGGCCAGCAGCGTGAAGCCTATCCATGAGCAAACGCAACTCACGATGAACACGGTCATGGAACAGTAGGCGTATGTCTTGTCGGTCTTGAGCACCTCGTCGTGTTTCCGGCCTATCACGTTCCATTGCCAGATGGCGCTAAGGAGCAGGATAGGGGGGAAGATGAGGTTTACCAAGTCGTTTGGTATCAGTACGATGCGGAATACGATGACAATGAATCCCACCAGCATCAACGGGGAGTAGATGCGGAAGGTGTTCTTGATTTTGTCGTTGGGCACGCGCAGCAGGATGGATAGTAGCACCACGCCCATCAACCATGCAAACTCCACGAGCAACTGGCTGGCCATGATGACAAAGTTCTGTCTGGCCACCATGCGAACGATTCCAAGGATGATAGCGAAGGTAATCACCGTCATCGCCATGATGATGCAGGTGCGCTTAGCGAGGAAACTCTCCTTGATGCTATCAAACACTCCGCGCTTTATCAGTTTGGTGATGATGATGCGAATCACGAAGAGGTTGAGGAATATGGAGATGAGTCCGTAGAAGACGATAATGAAGAAGAGAAAACCGATGATACGCACGTCCCATTGCGACATCATTCCTGGTGCAGGCTTGTATTTCTCTGATACAGAGGATTTTGCTTCCTTAAGGCTTGATTTCAGATTGCCGAGAATGCTCAGATAGTTGTCACCTCCGTTATTGAAAATGTTGTTCTGTATGTCGGCATACCGTTTGTTGGCATAGTCGTTGAGTGCCTTCAGTTTCTTGTCGGTCCTGTCGTATGCCATGATGTACATCTTCAGTTGTTCCTGCTTTTCTATCAGTTGTCGGCGTATGTTTACGGCAAGTGTCAGGTCCACGTTGCGGTTGATCTGTGCCTCGTCGCTCAAGAACATCGTGTTCATGCCGTAGAGATAATTGATGAGCGAGTCGTAGCGGGCCACCTCGATGTCGTTCTTCTGGATCATTTCGCGGAAGGGTACGGCCTTCGACTTGAACTTCCTGAATTGTTCGGTTGCCTCGTGGCAGGCGTAGGTCATGTCGAAGATGTATCCACTGCGCTGGGAGTAGAGCATGAGGGAGTTTTGGTCGGCTTGCTTGATGATGTTGATCATCTCGTTGATTACCTCCGTCTGCTGTTGCTTGGCTTCCTTGTTCTGTCGCTCCAGTTCGATGTGGTAATTGGCCAGTTCGGTGCGCAGCATGTATAGGGTTGTGTCGAGGTTGGCCTCCTTGAGCACGGCATTACTTGGTAGCACGAAGGCCACCATCATCAGGATTATGATGTATATTTTCTTCTTCATATTCTTCAATTTGCGTGCAAAGTTAGCAAAATATCGAGAAAAAGCAAAGAATCACCCTCCTTTTTTAAGTTATTCAACATATTAAGCCTTGTTTTTTTCATTATCTTTTGAGTATTTCGAGGAATTTGTTTATTTTTGCATGGGTATTTATCTCGTTTTATTAGAGTATACATTTAAAACATAAAGATATGAAAAAACTGATAGCAGACAGTGGCAGTACGAAGACCGACTGGTGTTTGGTGGATGAGCAGGGGAATGTGTTGGTGACTTGCAAAACGCAGGGCATCAGTCCTGTACACATGGCAGACGATGTGATTCTCCATGTGTTGTGTTCAGAATTGGTCTTGTCCGAAGTCCCCCAGGAAGTCTTTTTCTATGGGAGTGGGGTGACGGAGGCGATGAAGCCGCGTATGGAGTCTCTTCTCCATCAGACTTTCCCCGATGCTGAGGTCTGTGCCGAGGGTGACATGCTGGGGGCGGCTCGTGCGCTCTTCGGCAGCAAGCCTGGCATTGCCTGCATCTTGGGCACGGGTGCCAACAGTTGTCTTTATGACGGTGAGAAGATTGTGATGAACACGCCACCGTTGGGGTATATCTTGGGTGACGAGGGGAGTGGTGCAGTACTTGGCAAACTGTTTCTCAATGGCATCTTTAAGGGAACCTTGCCTTTGTCTCTTCGGGAGAAATATCTTGCATGGTCGGGTCTCGATTATCCCTCTATTATTAATAAGGTGTATCGTGAGCCCCTTGCCAATCGTTATCTCGCCTCTATCAGTCCTTTCATATCCCGGCAGATGTCAGAGGGTCAGAAACGGGAGGAATACACGGATGAGTTTAAGGAGGCGATGGCTCTTTACCGCATGGTGCTCGACAGCTTCGGGGCATTCTATGAAAACAATCTCACTCCTTACATCCTGCATGAAGAGGAGAAGGGAAATCATATGCCGCCAGTGGGATTTGTGGGAAGCATAGCCCATTATTTCGAGGCTCCTTTAAGAAATGTGATGGAGGACGAGCATCGCCTGAAAGTTAAGATGATTCTGAAAGCTCCCATGCCTGGACTGATTCAGTATCATTCGTCTCAATGTTAACAAAATCCCCACATATTGTTGTTTTTCTTGAATAAGGAAACATTTCATACATATATAAAATACAGATTAGCACTTTTGTGCATACAATTTTACCTATCTTTGCAACCGAATAGACAATATTTATATGAAGACGATAAATCTAGGCCATGCTTCCTGGAAGCTGACACCTAATATTTATATGTGACAACATTAAACCAAAACAAAATTATTAATTTAAACCTAAAGTAATTATGAGAAAAACATCTCAGAAATTCTCTCAGAGCCACATGCTCTGTAAGATTGTCTTGGTGGCCATTATGCTGGCTTTCCAGGCAATGCTAGGAATCGGAGCGGGTGTCCTCAATGCTCAGACGGTTAAGGGTACTGTCATCTCTGGCAGTGACAACGAGCCTTTGATAGGCGCAAGTGTCATGGTGCAGGGAACGAAGACGGGAGCTGTGACCGACCTCGATGGTAATTTCTCCATCGAAGCAAAGAACGGACAGACGCTTGAAGTTTCTTACCTGGGTTTCATCACGCAAAAGGTGAAAGTCAATGGCTCGATAATCAACGTAACCTTGAACGAGGACAAGCAGTCGCTCGACGAGGTGGTGGTTGTTGGTTACGGCGTACAGAAGAAAAAGCTGGTGACGGGTGCCACTGTTCAGTTGAAGGGTGACGACATCGCCAAGCTCAACACCACCAACCCCCTCTCTGCCATGCAGGGACAGACTCCTGGTGTGAACATCGTCTCCACTTCTGGTCAGCCGGGTGCCAGCATGAGTGTTACCATCCGTGGTTTGGGTACCGTGGGCAACTCACAGCCTCTCTACCTCATTGATGGTGTGGGCGGTGACATCACTACCTTGAACCCTGCCGATATTGAGAGCATCGACGTACTCAAGGATGCCGCCTCCGCTGCAATCTATGGTGCACAGGCTGCCAACGGTGTAGTTCTCGTAACCACCAAGAGCGGTAAGGAAGGCGTGAGCAAGATTACTTACGACGGATATGTAGGCTGGCAAACCTTGGGTCGTAAGTTTAATGTGCTCAATGCCAATGAGTACATGCAGATTATGGATGAGGCTCGTCTCAACTCTGGCATGTCGCCCGTGGACTGGACTTCTCTCAACTCCATTCGTGACAATGACGGCAATGTGTATAATACAGACTGGATCGACCAGGCTGTAAACAATGGCGCCTTGACCACAAGCCATAGTTTGGCATTCACTGGTGGCGGCAAGGTTTCCACCTATTCTATTTCCGGTGGTTATACAGGACAGGACGGTCTTATCGGCGGTTCTGATGTTTCCTATTATAAGAGGTATAACCTCCGTGCCAACTCAGAGCACAAGATGTTCAATGGTTTGATTACCATCGGCGAGCATATCGGTTTTGTTTATAAGCAGAGCCGTGGTATGAACACAGGTAACATCTACAACAACAACCTCCGTGGTGCTTTCTCTGCATCACCTATTTATCCTGTTTATGATGCTGATGGCAACTACAATTCGACTGTCGGTACAGATTGGAATGTAAATGATGGCAACCCTTACGGTACCATGATGATGAACCGCTACTCCAAGAGTAGAAATGGTACGCTTGATGCAAATGTTTATGTACAGATCGAACCTATCAAAAATTTGAAGTTCCGTACTGTATTCGCAGTCAATTACGGAGCTTCCGATTATCGTTCTTATACTCCTGTGTACAAGTTTACTCCACAGAGTGGTAACGCTGAGGCTAAGGTGAGCCAGAGTCATGGCAATGGTCTTTCTTTGGTTTGGACCAACACCCTGGCTTATGAGTTTGACATTGCCAAGGATCACCATATCACAGCCTTGCTGGGTAGTGAGACAACCAAGTATGACGGTGAGTCTACAGGTGGTAGCAACACAGGCTTGATTTCCGGATTCAACGATTGGGAGCATGCTTATCTTACCAATACCAATGGTACAGAAAACAAGTCTGTAAGCGGTGGCCCATACGATTCTACCCGTGGCCAGTCTTTCTTCGCCCGTTTGGGTTGGTCTTGGAAAGACCGCTACATGGTGAATGCCACGATGCGTGCCGATGGTTCTTCTAAGTTTGCCAAGGGACATCGTTGGGGTTACTTCCCCTCTGTGTCTGCTGGTTGGACATTGACAGAAGAAGATTTCATGAAGTCTACCGCCTCTTGGTTGGATTTCTTGAAGATCCGTCTCTCCTGGGGCCAGGTAGGTAATGCCAATATCAATTGCTACCAGTATTTGGCTCCTGTTACAACATCCTATACCAACTACAACTTTGGTACTACAGGTGGACAGCAAGGTTGGGTAACTGGTGCATATACCAGCCGTCTCGCCAACGAGAACGTGAAGTGGGAAACTTCCGAACAGTACAACGTAGGTATCGATGCACGCTTCCTTCGCCAACGCCTTTCTTTGACCCTCGATGGTTACATCAAGAACACCAAGGACTGGTTGGTTCAGGCTCCAATCCTCGCTACGGCAGGTACGGGCGGTCCTATCATCAATGGTGGTGATGTGAAGAATAAAGGTATCGAGGTCGGCCTCTCCTGGAACGACCAGATTGGCAAGGACTTTATCTATAGCGTAGGTGCCAACTTCGCCTACAACCACAATGAGGTGGGCGCCATCCCAACAGAGGATGGTATCATCCACGGTGCTACCAACCAGATTTATCAGAACGCCGAGGAATTCTACCGTGCAGAGAATGGCCACGCCATCGGTTACTTCTGGGGTTACAAGACTGCCGGTATCTTCCAGAACCAGCAGGAAATCAACGATTGGATTGCTGCTGGCAATGGTGTGATGCAGAGCAATGTGCAGCCTGGTGATGTGAAATATGTGGATATGAACCACGACGGTGTTATCAATGCAGACGACAAGGTGGACTTGGGTAACGGACTTCCTAAGTACACTTTCGGCTTCAATTTCAATCTTGGCTGGAAGGGCTTCGACCTGAGTGCCAACTTTACGGGAGCCGCCGGCTTCAAGATTGCACAGTCTTATCGTGATCCTAGCTCTTCACAGGGCAATTACAGCCGCCGCATCCTCAACCGCTGGACAGGCGAGGGTACAAGCAATGAGATTCCACGCGTTACTTATGGTGATGTTGGTAACTGGTTGTTCTCCGACCTCTATTTGCAGGACGGTAATTACATTCGCCTTCAGAACCTCACCTTGGGCTATGACTTCAAGAAGCTCATCTCTTGGAAGGGACTCTCCAAGTTGCGTCTCTACTTCCAGGCTCAGAACCTCTTCACTTTGACCAAGTATGATGGTATGGACCCGGAGATTGGTTCATACAACGGAACGGATGGCAACAGCAGCGACTCTTGGGTATCAGGAGTTGATATGGGTTACTATCCTCACCCACGTACTTTCATTGTAGGTGTAAATCTTGCATTCTAACTCTTAAATGGAAAGTAATATGAAAAGAAAACATATATTATTGAGTGCATTGATTGTGTCGGCCTTGGGCTTGACATCATGCGAAGATTTCTTGGATACCTCTTCCAAGACTAGCCTCAACTCGGAGACGGCATACAGCACTCCCGAGGCGGCCGAGATGGATTTGGTGGGCTGTTACGATGGTTGGCAGCGTACCATCAGCGATGAGGGAGTGGGTATCTATTTGACAGCTGAGTTTGCCTCAGAGCAGGCTTTCGCAGGCTTGGGTCTTTCGGATGCGAAGAACAACAATGTACTCGATCAGTTTGATCTGGGCATTGCTCCCTCGTACAACGACATTTTCAATACCGACTGGAAGAACTATTACCAGGCCATCTTCCGCTGCAACCAGCTGATTAAGGCCGATACCGACGGTTCCATCAAATGGAATGGTGACCAAAAGACCCAGGGCCGCCTCATCGGCGAGGCCCGTGCCATTCGTGCCATCTTGTATTTCGACTTGGCCCGTTTGTTTGGCGATGTGCCTTTGTTGTTGGAGCCTTCCGAGGACAACATCCCCCGTACTCCCGTCAAGGAGGTTTACCAGGCCATCTTCGACGATTTGAAGTATGCCGCAGCCAACATTCCTGCCGATGCTTATCCTTTGAAAGACAGAAACAGCAACGACGGCCGTATCACCAAGTATGCTGCCGAGGCATTGCTCGCACGCGCGTACCTTTATTATACTGGCTACTACGGAGAGGAGCATCCGGCTTGTACCAAGGCTGAGGCTACCACGGCCATCAATGACGTGGTAAAAAATGGCGACTATGAATTGGAATCGGATTATAAGAACCTCTGGATGCCTTCTGCAGGTATCACATCAGAGAGTATCACCGTTTCTGGCGATGAAACCAAATATGCTTGGGAAACGCCTTATGCCGGCAAGTGGTATGATGGAAGCAGCTGGAGAAGCGGACAGAAAGATCTCTCCAAGGAGATTGTGCTCAACTTGAAGTTCAATACCACCCACGATTACAATGGCAATGGCGATGGTAACACATTCTCCGTTTACCTCGGTCCTCGCAACAAGAGTGCCACAAATATCAATGTGGCTAGCGGTTGGGGAGCTTGCTCTGTAACTCCTTATTTCGTGGAGAAGTATAGGAACGATCCTCGCTTCGGCGCCTGCGTGTGGAATGCCACGGAGGCTGGATTTACGGCAGATGAGGCTGATTCCTATGAGTATACTGGTTACTATACGCTCAAGTATGCGCCGATGTGTTTCACCGACGGTACTCGTCAGGAGGTGGCTTTCAAACTTGGTGAGAAGCATCAGAACATCACCTACTATCAGGACTATACCATTATTCGTTACGCTGATGTGCTCTTGATGCACTCCGAGTTGAATGGCAATGCCATCGGTCTGAACAAGGTGCGTGCTCGTGTAGGACTGGATCCGGTTGACTACAGCATTGATAACATCCGCAATGAGCGCGCCATCGAACTGGCCTTTGAGGGTGTACATTTCTGGGATTTGATGCGTTATGAGAAGGACGGAGCCTATGCTGCCCGCATTATCACCGAGGCTCAAAACGGTGCCAATGTGAAGAACGGCGGTGTGGAGACCACCACTACATTTGTACGGGACAACTTTACCAAGAAGAAGGGTTTGATGCAGATTCCTAGTACGCAGATTACACTTTCTGGTGGTACGTTGACGCAGAATGCCGGCTGGTAATCCTCTGTATAGGTATAAAGTATAACTTTTAATAATAAGAAGATATGAAAATTCATAATCATATATTAACGCTTCTTGCAGCCATGGCTTTGTTCTTGGTGGCTTCTTGCTCACCCGACGACTATGGCTTTGGCTCGAAGACATACTCTCCTGAGGATTTGGCGGAGGGTAAGGCTTATACCGTTACTGTAGAAGGTAATGTGTTGAAGCTGCAATCAAAGATATCTGATTGCACCTCTCTTTGGGTTACTCCTACGGGACGTTCACAGGAAAAGTCGCTGAGCGTAGAACTTCCTTTTGCAGGTGACTACGAGGTGACCTTCGGCGTGGAGACTCCTGGCGGTATTGTCTATGGAGAACCCTATAAGTTAACCTTGGCACAGAACGACTTTTCGCTCTTGAGCGACAACAAGTGGTTCCTCTTGGCAGACAAGGACTACAAGACCGGTGATGCCCTGCCTGATGCAGCTACCCTTTCTGCTGGTGTCAACAAGAAGTGGTATCCTTGTGACGGCGACTATGGCATCGGTCGATGCACAGGTCCTATCATGTACTGCTCTCCCTACGACCCCGACGGTGATGGTGCAGGCTATACTGCCGACGAGGAGGCGAATGCAGTGTACAAGGACATCCTCTTCGGTTCCGACAACTGGAAACCAAACTGGGATCCTGGCTTCCAGAGCTGGCTCATTCCGGAGGACGATGCCTACATGGACTCCTACATGACATTCAGCATGGATGCCAAGAATGGTTGTGTGGCCACGATGTACCGTGGCGAGACAGGTAAGAAAGGTGCCAGCACAGGTACCAATATGGTGGGCAAGTTCAACATGAACCTCTCCGACAAGACCAAGCCCACCATTACCTTCAACGACTGCTACTCTATGCACAGCGTTGGCTTCGACGAGGTATGCTCCAACTACACTCAGGACATCCAGATTGTGGAGTTGACTCCTTATCTCCTTCAGATTGTTACCAAACGTACCAACTCCGAGGGTAACTGGTATCTTATATGGAATTTCGTTTCAGAGGATGTTATCAAGACTAAGGGTGAGTGCATCCCAGCAGAAGAGCAGGGCTTGATAGAGAAGGTGAAGCCGACATTGCCAACCTTCCCCAACATCGCAACCGACCTCTTCACCACCGAGATTAACGGTGACAAGTATGTAGGCAGCAAGATGACCTTCAACCTCGACTCTGAGACTCCTTATGACTTCCTCTGGTGGAACGGTTCTCCTTCAGTGAAGGCTTGGGAGGGTGTAATCAATGGCAAGTACAACTCTACATGGGCACCAGCCCTCGACGACAAGGCTCTCGACAACTTCGAACTGACCATCAGCAAGAAGTCTGACGGAGGCTATACATTCGAGTGTGGAGATGTTAGCGGTACGGTAGATATTACAGAAAGCACCATGACCTTCAGCAAGGAAATCAGCGTGTTCGCCGTATCAAGTGACAAGCGAACCATCGAGCTGAAGGGCAAGGAGTTCTACATCCTCGGCAACTCAGCCGACGACCAGTATCTCACCATCGGTGTGCCAGAGACCACCGATGAGGACGGCAATGTGAACTCTTACCTCACAGCCAAGTTGGCATACAAGAAGGTATCAAGCGGACAGACTGGTCCAACCAAGGTGGCACTCGACACCTCCATCATGCATAACGAGGGAATCATGTGGATAGAGAACAACTGTCTGCGCCTCGCTTTCCATCACTATGGTGATGACGGCAAGGGCATCTTCCAGGACGTGAAGTCGGTGAAACTGAAGAAGAACCAGACCATTACCGTGGTGTTCAAGATTAGCGGTGTTACATGGGACAAGACACCTAAGTGCGCCCTCATCGACAACAACATCAAGACCACATGGGAGCCCGGATGCTTCGACCTTGATGACGCAGTTACCGTCAACACTAACGGCGAGACCACCGTCAGCCTGACCAACAACACAGGCTCTACCCAGACCTTCACCTCCACCTGTCTTGACCTCTCCGTCCAGATGGACGGCTATGCAGCAGGTTCATGGGGAAGCGGTGCAGACCTCAGCGATGTCAACATCGAGATAGTATCCTGCACCATTCAATAACTTTAACAGCATAAACTTATGAAGAATAAAATATTATACGGGATTATGGCCTTCGTCATGGGTCTCTTCATGGCGAGCTGTAGCGACTCCGATGATGCTTCCATCAGCACGACTCCTTTGCTCACCGATTCGTCGGTGACCACTGGGTCGGCCGATGTAACGGCTACCTCTGCCACCTTCCATGGCACAGTGAAGGGTCTAGAGGGACAGTCTGCCAGTGCCTATGCCTTGGGCTTCTACTATGGCAGTAGCGAGAACAACCTGAGTGAAAAAGTGTCAGCCACAGGCAGTTCCGAGTTTGAGGCTTCCATCACTGGAATGCCAGGCAACGTGGTGTATTACCAGGCTTTCGTCACCCTCCAAGGTCGCATGACCTACAAGGGTGGCGTGCAGAGCGCAGTGCTCACCAATGCCAAGGCAATCACCGGCGATGCCAAAGACCTCACCGCCAACACCGTCATCCTTACTGGTAAGCTCTCTGAGGCTCCCACCACGGGTGCAGTGAGCGGTATCGTTATCTCAGGTGTGGAGGGCACGGAGCATGTTCGCTCGGGTGTTCGCATCCAGGCAGAAGGCATCAACAACGACTATGAAATCCAGGCTCAGGGTCTGTTGCCTAACACCACCTATCATTATACAGCTTATCTCGACCTCGGCAACGGTACCGTGTATGGCGAAGACAGAACCTTCACTACACCAGCCTCCGACTTCAACCCCGATACAGACCTCGTTGACCTTGGCCTCTCTACCAAGTGGGCCAGATACAATGTGGGTGCTTCCAAGGAGACTGAACTTGGTGGTCTCTTCGGCTTCGGTGACATGACTGGTTTCCAGACCTCCATCGAGCTGGACAACTACGCTTCTGCCGACATCTACAAGACCGACCGCGACGTGGCCAACAAGGTGTATGGCTCATGGGTGACCATGCCTACCATCGACGAGTTTGAGGAACTCTTCTCTGAATGTAAGCAAGAATGGGTGGAGCAGGACGGCGTGAGCGGCTATAAACTCACTGGTCCTAACGGTAACTCTATCTTCCTGCCCGCAGCAGGCACCCGTACCCAGGCTAACATCTCTGGCGAGGGTACCAACGGCTACTATCTCTCTGGCTCTATCAACCCAAGCGACGCACAGTTCGCCATGGCATACAGCTTCGACCAGAACTCGTCTCGTCGCACCACTACACCTGTTTATCAGGCATTGGCTGTGCGCCCAGTATCTGTGGCTAAGAACGTAAAGTTCGACAAGAGCAAGCTCATTGGCAAGACATGGGAAATCGACCTCCGCACCGATGGATCTCACTATAAGTTCGACGGTCCTGTTTATTTCTATGGCACCGACGACAGCTGGGCAACCGTTACCAACAACCAGCCCGTGGTGGGCAACAGTTGGTGCTGGGCTGCTGACTATGCCAGCAACAGTTGGGTAGTAGGCGGCGATGCCAAGAACTGCCAGGGTACCATGACCTTCAACGAGGACGGCACCGTGACCGTTCACCAGTATATCGCAGGAGCTGATGGTGCCGACGGCACATACCAAGACACCAATGGCACCTATACCATCGACGAGAAGAACAAGACCGTGAAGTTGAGCATCCAGCCATTGATTCCCGCCAACTTCATCGGAGCTGTCGCTGAGACCAAGAACGTAGACCTGCGCATCCTCTCTCTCACCGATGAGGCATTGCAAATCGGTATTACCCGTGCAAGCGACGGTCAGTTTGAGAGTATCAACTATGTGAACAACGAGCTGAAGAACGGTTTTACAGCCAAGCTCACTTGCTACGGTGACGTACAGAACCCTAATGGCGATGCTTCGACCGACGAATGGAACTCAGCCACAGTCAACGTACTCGGTGGCAACGCCGGCGTGAAGAGCTACAAGGTGACCTTCAACACCAACTACCCACGTACCAATGGTAAGGTTTATATCCTCGACATCGTGGGCTACCACAATGCTTATCCCAACTCCCTGGTTCGCATCGACTCCATCAAGGCCGACGGCAAGGAAGTGAAGTTCGATGCCAATAAGTTCTACTATGGTGACTTGGAGGGCAACGGTAATTACCGTGTTGAGATGGCCAACATCTGGGGCTGCGGGCACAACGACGGTTGGAACGGCTTGGCCGACACACCATTCCACAAGGATGGCGGCGAGACCACCAACGAGACAGCACTCGCCTTCAACTCCACATTCGAGGTTGTGTTCACGGTGGTTTCCATCACCAGCGACGGAACAGGTGTCTATACTCCTAACCTCATCACCATCAACCCATCATGGGTCGGCACATGGGGCTACAACAAGGGCAAGACCATGGAAGTGGTGAACAATGGCGGCAAGTACTCCATCAAGAATGGTGAGTTCGACATTACCTATAAGAGCGGCGACCACGCCGACGGTTCCATCATGACCTTCCTGGAGATTGCCGACCTCTATGGGTTCTTCCCAGGCACCCATGCCACACTCGATGAGCTGTTGCTCGACGGTAAGGGCGTGAACTACAACAAGGCAATGGTGCTCGATGCCAACGAGAGTCCTAAGTATCGTCTGGAGTTGTGGAACTGTTATGGTGCTACCAAGAATGCCGGTTGCGCCTTCGGTACCCCCGACGGCGACGTGATGAAGGGTTTGGCCTTCAAGCAGAGCATTGAGACCAAGTTTACTGTTCACAGCTTGTTCAAAGTCCCAGAGTGGTAATCAGACGTAATTAATAATCAAAAAGAATATACAATGAAGAAATTCAAGTATCTATTTTTGTTGCTCGTAAGTCTTGTTTGCGGCTTTGCTTTCTCAGCTTGCTCCAACAACGACGGCGACTATCAGGCACCCAATTTCAAGGTGCTCAATCCCGAGCTAACATTTGCTGCAACGGGTGGTACGCAGACCATCAATGTGCGGGCTGATGCCCAGCCTACGGCTTCTGTTATCCTGGGATCCGACTGGTGCTCTGTGGCCTACAAGGACAATACCGGTGACACCTACAACTTTGATGTTACGGTACAGGCCTTGAGTGATGATGAGGCCGATACGCTCGCTACAGTCCGTATCATCCAGGGCTATAGCCGCAAGGACGTGAAAGTGGTGCGCACCAAGAAAAGTGAGGTGACTCCCGATGTGCCCGACACAGGTATGCCCCACAATGCCAAGGAACTGGCTTCCTTAATGAAGATGGGTATTAACATCGGCAATACCATGGAATGTACCGACGGGGAAGGCACATGGAACGGTGGAACCAAGGTAAACGAGGCTTATATCAAGGGGTTGAAGGCTGCTGGTTTTAACGCTGTGCGCATCCCTTGCGCTTGGCACAGTCATGCCGATGCCACCTCCCATGAGATCAATGCCGATTGGATGAAACGCGTGAAGCAAGTGGTGACATGGTGCGTGCAGAACGACCTCTACGTGGTGCTCAATATCCACTGGGACGGTGGATGGCTTGAAGACAACATCTTCGACGCTTCCAAGGAGTCTTCCATCAATGCCGAGCAGAAGGCACTCTGGACTCAGATAGCCAACAACTTCAACGACTTCGACGAGCATCTTCTCTTCGCAGCCTGCAACGAGCCGGGTATGAACGAGACATCCAGCGGTGGCAAGTCGTGGAAGAGCGATGCCTCTGCCATCGCCCGTGTCATCAAGTATGAGCAGACTATGATTGATGCTGTGCGCGCTACAGGCGGAAACAATGCACAGCGCACCCTCATCGTACAGGGCTTGGGCGTAAGCATCTCCGATATCTATGACTACCAGACATCGCTTCCTACCGACAAGGTAGCAGACCGCCTGATGGTGGAGGCTCACTTCTACGAACCATATCAGTTTGCCCTTATGGAAGAGGATGCTTCCTGGGGCAAGATGTACTACTTCTGGGGCAAGGACAACAAGGTTTCCGGTTCCGACCGAAATACGCCTGACAATTATGCCGAGGCATGGGTAGACGGCCAGATGAAAAAGATGAACGAGAAGTATTCCTCCAAGGGCATCCCTGTTGTCATTGGCGAGTTCTCCGCCAACTTACGTAACTTGAGCGAGAACCAGGCCGAGCATGAGAAGTCGGTGGCCTACTATGGCGAGTATGTCGCCAAGGTGGCTAAGAACAACGGTTGCGTTCCCTTCTATTGGGAGACGGGTTCTATCATCAACCGCACCGATGGCACAGTGAAGAAGCAGGCCGTGGTAGATGGACTGATGAAGGGTGCCAACGAGGGTAAGTATCCTTGGTAAGAATAAAGATTGAAAATAGTATGTAGATAGGGCAAGAAAGTATCATGCTTTCTTGCCTTTTTTTCGTACTTTTGCAACATCTTTCATAAAGATGCAATTTTAACTTAAAAACTACAGATAAATGAAGAAAATATTCGTTGTCCTCATGATGGCACTGGCTACTAGTGGCCTTTCTGCCAAGTCTAACTTCGTGCAGGTGAAGGACGGTCATTTCGTGCGTGATGGCAAACCTTATTATTATGTGGGTACTAACTTCTGGTATGGTGCCATCCTCGGTTCGGAGGGGCAGGGTGGCGACCGCCAGCGTCTCTGCAAAGAACTCGACAAGATGAAGGAGATGGGCATCGACAACCTTCGCATCCTCGTAGGCTCCGACGGCAAGCGGGGAGTGAAGACCAAGGTGGAACCAACCTTGCAGGAGGCTCCGGGTGTTTATAACGATACCATCCTGGCCGGACTCGACTATCTGCTCATGGAGATGGGTAAGAGAAAGATGGTGGCTGTGCTCTACCTCAACAATTCCTGGGAGTGGAGCGGAGGATATGGTTATTATCTGGAGCAGGCTGGTATGGGCAAGGCACCGCGCCCCAATGAGGATGGCTATCCTGCCTTCATGAAGTTTGTCTCTCAGTATGCCTCTTGCGAGAAGGCTCATCAGTTGTTCTACGACTATGTGCGGTTTATACTTACAAGAACCAATCAATATACGAAGAAGAAGTACAAGGACGACCCTGCCATTATGTCGTGGCAGATAGGCAATGAGCCTCGTGCCTTTGATACGGCCCAGCTTCCCGCCTTCGAGAAATGGCTCGCTGAGGCCAGCAAGCTGATTCGTTCCTTGGACAAGAACCATCTTATCTCCATCGGTAGCGAGGGAAGTTGGGGCTGCGAGAACGACATCAGCTGCTATGAGCGCATCTGCGCCGACAAAAACGTGGACTATTGCAACGTCCATCTCTGGCCCTACAACTGGAGTTGGGCTAGAAAAGACCATTTGGTGGAAGACCTCGGTGTTTCTTGCAAGAACACCAAGGAGTACATAGACAACCATCTCGCCGTTTGTGCCCGCATCAACAAGCCTTTGGTGATGGAAGAGTTCGGCTATCCCCGTGACGGTTTCTCTTTCTCTCCTTCCTCTACCACGGCAGGACGCGACGGATATTACAAGTATGTGTTCAGCTTGGTAGGAGACAATGCCGCATCGGGCGGCTATTTTGCCGGTTGCAATTTTTGGGGATGGGGCGGTTTCGCCAATCCCAAGCACGAGCAGTGGCAGGTGGGGGACGATTATACTGGCGACCCAGCCCAAGAGGCGCAAGGCTTGAACTCCGTCTTCGCCACCGACAAGAGTACGTTGGAAGTGGTGAAGAGCCAGGTGGACAGAATGAACAAAATCGGGAAATAAACAGTATAGGAACAAAACAACAAGACGGAAGAATGAGCTCATTCTTCCGTCTTGTTGTTTAGATACATTCCGTTGATATCATGCAGGAATAATGTCTTTGGCTCGTTGTAGAAGTCAACGAAATCCTCAGTTGAGCGTTGGCCCGGGAATGGTACATAGTAGTGATTGGCCACTTCATGACCATTCCTCCACAACATCACATAACTGATAGGATAGGGGGTAATCGCCTTTGAGAGGTATTGAGTCCACCATTTGTCACACTTGATGCTGCGATAGCCTGTCTCTGTCAGGGCGATAGGCTTATGGTGCTTCTTGCCTATGTCTGTCAGCATCTTCAGGTTGTTGCCCAGTGTTTGGGTGAAAGCAGCTAATGCGGTCGTATCACCTTCCTCTGCGTGGCAATAGTAGTTGATGCCAAGTACATCCACGTATTCGTCGCCAGGGTATCGAGCCAGGTATGTGTTTGCAGATGCATTCTCTGTTGCCTTAGGCGAATAGGCGTAGAGCACATTCACCACGTCGTTCTTCTCAAATCTCTCCCTTGTCAACTTCCAAAGGGCGAGATATTGCTCTTTTGTGCAAGTGGAATCACTCCACCAAAACTTGCTTTCTCCATTGTCGTGCCAGGGGCGGAAAATGACGGGGACTCTCACGCCGTAGGGCGTTTCGAGCGATTTCATAAACTCTGCCACCTTGTCGAGCCATTCCCCTAATTGTGCCTCATTGTTGGGCTTTTTGCATTGCCATGAGATGGAAACTACGCCTGCTTGGTCAAACTGGTTGATGATTTCCTGGCGGATTTGGCGGAATGGGGTGGAGTAGATGTTGACGGAATCGTCTGTCTCGATTCCGCCAATCTCAAAGCCTACGAGGGCGGGCATGTCGCCACAGATGGTCTTGGTGTCGGAACGGCCACTGTCTACTGCCCAACCCTCGCCGTATAGCGTGGCATCTTGCTGGCCGAACAGATAGCCCTGCTTGGTAATATCGGAGAGGTGGGCGAGAAGATTCTCAGTTCGTTTGGTTCTGCCGTTGTCGCCCATCGGGTCGTCGGCTTTCTTCTTGCCGCAAGAGAAGAAAAGGCATGCCGTGAGGCATGCCATTAAGAGGGTAAGTTTATTCATACGAAATTCATGTTATTTCATACTAGGAACTTGATCGCGGGTGATGATGCTAGGCTGAGACATGGCATCCTGCCACCAGGCTTGGTTGGAATGGGCGGTCTCGGAGTCTTCTCCGTCGTACCATACCATGAACCAACTCCACTTGGCACCAGCGTTCCATTGCTCGCTGATAGTTGCGATACGGCTGTTCGTGTAGGTGCTGTAACCACATTCGCCAAGTGTCACTACCTTGTTGCCGTAGGTGGCACCGAGGTCGGAATATTCCGTGGCGCAAGAGGCAGCATCATCGCCATAGAGGTCGCGAGCAACAATGTCTACGTAGGCATCGCCAGGATACCAGTCGTTGTCCTTGCCGCAGCTAGTCCATACCCAGATGAGGTTATCGAGTCCGGCTTCCTTCAGTTCCTTGAACATCTCAATCCAGAGAGCCTTGAAGGTGGCTGCGTCCTTGGCACCCCACCAGAACCATTTGCCGCTGGCCTCGTGGAAGGGTCGCCAGAGCACGGGGATGTTGGCTTCCTTCACAAGCTTGAGGTATTCGATGAGCGTCTGCATGTCGTTCTTCCATACCTCGTTCTCCCATGTGCCCTCCTTCAATGCGTTGCTTGGGTCGAAAGTTGTACCCTCTGCATTGCTTTCAGACTTCGCATAGAAGGCATAGTCAGTGTTCGGGTCGAGCGAGATGGTAGGCTTGAAGATTGCTGTTCCCTCGGCTACGTTCTTGCCGGCAGGTACGATGTATACGCTACTGATGGTATAGTCGTGGCCTGAGAGGATGAAGCCGTTGGCCTGCATGTCGGCAAGGGTGGTGGCATCGAGCGTCATGCTGTATTCTGATCCGCTGATGTCGAAGTATTCCCAAGATTTGCCAGATTCGTCGGTGAAACCTGCCCATGAGGAGTTCTTGATGGAACCCTGTGCGCCATCGGCCACGTCGGAGATAGTCACCACGAGCTTGTCGCCCACCTTGGCATTGGCGAGGGTTGATTTCGTAGCGTCGTCTGTGAGTTGCAGATAACCGCTCCAGTCGCTTGGAATCACCTTGCCTTTGGCGGCCTCTGGCTCACTCTTAGGAACGTTCCAGTGCCACATCAATGATACAATACCATTGTTGTCTGCCCAGTTCTTTACGGGAGAGATGTCCTTGTAGTTGATCCAGTTGGCACCAGCCTTGCAGGCTGGCATGTGCACATAGTCGAAGCCGTTGATGGCAGGATACTTGCCCGTCCACTCGTTCACCTTGTCGGCGCATTCCTGGTTCCATGCCACGTTGGCCATGATGCCGGATATAATCTTGGAGTCTGCATTTTGTACCAGATAGTTGTAGAGGGCCTTGGCTGCGGAACTGGTGGCCATCACGGGGGTGGTGTCGATGCCCACGGTGGTGAAGTTTACGTTAACGGCTGCGGCAGGCTTGCCCTGTCCGTTGGTCACCACACCCTCGGGGATGGTGATGCTTACATTTGTGCCGCGGGTAGGGGCGTTGACTGTCATGGTGAGAAGACTGTCCGTGCCATAGACAATGGCGTTGGTGAGCGTACCGCCTGTCACCTCAATCTTGTTCTTGTCCTGCGAGGCGAAGAACACTCGCTTGTCGTATTTCACGGTGACGGTGACATCGCCCCGTTTCACATTGCCTGCACCAGTCTCGGGTGTAGAAGAGACGAACTGTGGTGCGGCTACGTCGGGGATGCTGTATTGAGCGTCGGTGTCGGCGCAAGCAGTGACCCCGAAGGTCACTGCTGCCATTGCCAGCGCTGATAATATATGATTCTTTTTCATAGTTGTCTTTTTAAATTAATGTTCAATTACTCGATGGTTATCTCCTTGATGGTGGCGTTGTCGCCTGTCATCACAAGACCGCCATTGTCCACCAAGTCCTTGAGAATTTCTGCGTTGAATACTACTTCTATCACGCCTTCGTCGGCAGGGAAGTCATACTGGCCTGGGATAGGTGAGGGGAGTGAACCCCAGCCTGATCCGTGGCGCAAGCTGAGGCAGCCCCATGAACCTGGAGTTGGCTTGCCGTAGTAGAAGCGGACGGTGACACCGGCAGAAACGCTCGACCAGTCGAAACCACCCCATGCGAGGTCTTGGTTGCCGCCCCATCCCACGATGTTTGTAGGACCTGTCCAGATGGTGGTCTCGGTCTTGAAGGCGAGGTTGAACTCGTAGCTGCCGTTGGATGACTCAAACTTTACGGTAGAGGTGGCTGTCACCTTCTTTGGGATATTGAACGTAACGGTAGATTCGTCTGCGGTGTAGAGGAAGTTCACCTCGTTGTCGTTGAAGTAAACCTTCTGCAACTTTTCGCCATTCTTCACTGGAACGGTAAACTTGCTGCCTGCTGCAGGCGCTGGGTCTGAAGGAATCTCTGTGACATAGCAGAAGGCTGCCTCTGAGAATTGCAACTCGGGAGCTTCCACTGTTGTGCCGTTGGCGAGGAGGAGGCTAGGTTTGCCAGCCTTTGCATTCATCGGGATGGTGACGGTGAGCGACTTGCCATCGGTTGCCGCTGTAGCCTCGTTGATGTCGGAACCTTCGCCAAACTGTACCTTCTTTACCAAGTCGAGGTCGGTACCATAGATGGTTACCACAGCTCCTGCCTTGGCTTCGGAGTAGGAAGTGGCTACTGGTTTCACGAGTGTGAATGGAACTTCCACGCCACTTTGGTTGGCCATGCGCAGCGTGAGGTTGCCCTCCTGTGCAGTCTCAGGCATCTGGGCGATGGTGAGCTTGGTACCCTCGGCATTTACAGTGAAGTTGATGTTCTCCGAAACATTGGTCATTTCCACCATGCTTACCAAGTCGAGGTCCTTACCTGTGATAACCAAGGAGGCACCTGCCTTCACTGGGGATGGAGCGGCTACGCATTCGCTTGGAGCTACTGCGGTGAAGGTACCTACAGGGATTTCTACACCCGACTTAGCTACGAGTAGGAAGTTGCCGCTAGGCATCAAGGCCGACACCTTGAATGTGAGTGTCTTGCCATCCTCGTTCACCTCGAAATTGTCGCTTTCCCAATTGCTGTCTACTGCAATAAGATTCACCAGGTCGAGATGGTCGCCCGTGATGGTGACGGTCTCGTCCAGTTTGGCGGTCACGTTGCCAGTGAGTTCGGCAGTGCCGCGTGGAGAATTCCACTTGGTGATGGTAGGTGTGCCTACGTTGAGTACCTTCTCCGACTCAATGCTGTTGTAGATGGCTTGTGTTGGGTCTTCTACCGTTGTCAGGTCTACGTCAAGGAGGGCTACCATTCCCGTCTTTGCCTTTTCTGGAACCACCACCTCTATCTTATAACGAGAGTGTGACTTGAAGTCTTTCTCGGAAACCTGCACTCCGTCGGTAAACTCAATCATGTGTACAAGGTTGAGGTAATCACCCTCGATGGTCAAGGTCTCGCCCGGCATCACGCTGGCTGGAGAGAATGACTCGAATACGATAGGCTCCTCGTAGGTGAGCTTGGTCTTGGTGGTAATCTCCTCGTTGGTCTTGGTGACGAGGGTGACATATCCCACCTCAGGACCGTCCTTGGGAACGGTAATCTTGATTTCGCTGGGATTGCCGGCCTGTACCACGTCGATGCTGGTGATAGGGTCGCAACCGGGAATCTTGACCTGTGCAATCTGGTCGAGGTTGCTACCCAAGAAACGGAGCTGACCGCCACGCATCACGGGCTGAGGACCATACACATTGAGGTGTACACCATCTTGATATTGGTTGGTGTCGAGATCGTCCTTGCTGCAGGCTGCGAGCGATAGCCCCATGAGGGCTACTACCAGCACTGCCAATATATTCTTGATCTTTTTCATGTCTGTTTCGTTTTATAGGTTATTTATTGGGAACCACACGGATGTTGTCGATCTTGATGATAGGCTTACACTCTGTACCATTTACACCTCCACCAACGACAAACATCGTAAGGCTTGCAAAATCTGATGCCTTATTTGGTACGGTTGAGGTTGAGGCACCTGTGCGGTCGAGGTTAAAGCTTGAAAGTGGTACTGTTACTGTAACCCATTTGTCGCCTGTGTCATAGGAACCTGTTGTAGTCCATGGTCGGTACATGGCGCGTCCCCATTCTCCTTCCTTGTTGCTGCCTTCGCCGTTGAAAGCATAGCCGTTGGCTCCTGCTACAGTGCCCGAGAATCCATTAATGGCATTGCCAGAGAGGGAAACTTTGTCGAAGCCTTCGAAGCAGATTTGCATGGCTCCGGCACTCCAAGGGTTGGATGACGGAATGTACATTTCAAACTTCAGAGCCATATTCTCGGGGTGGGAGAAGTCGGAGAGATTATACAATGCAACACCATCACCTTCGTCAACTTTCTGTGGGGTGTCCCAAGAACCAGCCCAGTACTCGAACGAGAAGTTGGAATCATCCCAACCACCGTCTTCACTCATGGTTGCAGAACCGTCACCAAGTTGTACGTAATTGCCCTTCAGTGAGGTTTCATCTGATGTGATGGTTCTGGGGTGCCAGCCATGGTTGCCAAGTACATTGGTACCGTCCCATGGGGTGTCGAAGTCGAAGAGCATGCCACGAGAGTCGAGATAATGGAATGTTGTCTCTGTTTCTCCATAGATGGTCTGCACGGTGAGCGGTCCTTCTGTGGTACACTCGGGGAGTGTGAAGGTGATGGCACTCTGTGTGACGCTCTTGAAGTCGGTCACTTCCGTGCCGTCGGGCATGATGACCTTTAGGGGCACATTGGGGTCGTTTACGAAATAGTTGCCATATAAGGTGACATTTTCGCCAGGTGTGGCATATTCGCACGACATGGAGGTAGGGTTAGGAGCAGGTACCACCACATGGAAGTTGTAGTCTACTTTCTCGCCATCCTTGGTCACCATGTAGATTTTGTCGGTCACTTCTGCCGGGATGTCGGCGGGTATCTGTACAATCAGCGTGTGGTCGGTCATGTAGCTGGTGTTCAACTGGGCCTTCTGGTCGTTGAAGTAAAGCTCCTTGATGCTCGTCAGGTTGTTTCCTACCAAGCAGATGACGGACGAGAGGCTGGCCTTGTCGATAAGCGAGTCTGCCTGCGACAAATAAGGCATGCGGATGTAGTTCACCGTAGGAACACCGTCGGTCAGCTTAAACTCGTCTGGCTGGTCCTTGCAGGAAGTCACCATGGTGGCAGAAACAGCCATCAAGGCTACGACCAACCAACTGAATATTTTATTTAGTTTCATATTGTCTTCTTTTTATTTGTTTTTAATATGAGAAGGTCTCTCTTACATCTACGTGCTGTGCCTCTTCCATCAAGTGGGGGTTGTAGACCACGTCGCCCTGTGGAAATGGCAAAGTGAAGATGGATGATGTCACATTGGGCTTGGGAGTATATGTGTCGTAGTATATCTTGCTCTCGTCCACTGTCCAAGGACCATTGTCGTTGCCATCGTTGTAGTAGGCTTTGTAAAGGTCGCCCAGTCCGTTGTAAGCGTTGCGCTTCTGGTTCTTGATGATGTTCATCGCCTTGTCTACATTGTAGTAGGACATACGGACGAGGTCGAACCAGTAGTCGCCTTCGAAGGCAAGCTCCAGACGGCGCTCTTTCAATACTTCGTCGAGCGTGATGCTTGATGGCTTGTCAAAGAGGGTTGGTCTGGCTCGGTGCCATACTTGGTAGTAGGCATCGATGGCACTGGCGTCGGTCGTAGACTCGGCGTTGCCAATCTTGGCCTCTGCGTAAATCAGATATACGTCGGCAAGTCGCAACACGTGGGTGCTGAGCGAGGAGCACTGCTTGCCTGCACTGATGCCGAAGGTCTTTACATGGTCTGCGTCGTCGCCATAGAGGTGCTTGGCAATATTGGCACCTGTTCCCGATTGTAGACCGTCGTTGCTGCCCGGGGCATACGTCTTGTCATAGAGGAATTTCAGGTAGTCGAATCCTCCCTTGTCCTGCCACCACTGGCTGTATTTGTCGCCAGCCATCATCATGGTAGCCTTGCGGCGAGTGTCGGTTGATGGACGTGAGTCCGGACTCTGTGTCGGGGTTACGCCGAAGGCTTCCTCCAGGTCTACCGATGGGGCAGTCCAGTCGCCCCAGCTCTGATACTCGCAGAAGCCTGATGGAGCCAACTCTGATGTCAAGCAGTTGCCGCAGGTGTAGTTCTGCTGTTCTGCAGTCCAGCGCCACCCGATGAGGCTCTCTTCGCAGTTGTTGTTCTCTCCCTTGAAGATGTCTTCGTAGTTGTCCATCAGTTTTTTGCCGGAGTTGTCTATTACGTCCTTGGCATATTGGGCTGCCTTGGCCAGATCGTCGGCGTCGCGCTGTCCGTTGCCGTTGCAGTTGATGCCGCTCTTGGCCAGATATACTTTGGCGAGCAATCCCTCGGCGCCCCATTTGTCGATGCGTCCTTCGGTATTGCTGGTGGGCAGCAGTTCGATGGCTTTCTCCAAGGTCATCACGATGTATTCGTAAACGTCGGCAGCCTTCACCTTGTACTTGTTGTTGTAGTCGCCGGCGGCAATCTCGCTACTGTTGTCGTGTACGATTGGCACGTCTCCCCAGATGCGCACCATGTAGAAGTAGGCCATGGCCTTCCATGCAAGGCACTCTCCCATGGCGGTGTTCTTTACCGACTCGCTGGCGTTGGCCGTCTGCAGACGCTTGTAGATGGTGTTGGCCTGGGCGTTGACAGCCCACAGGGAGTTGGAGGTGGAGGTGATGTCTGCGTCGCTGCCGTTTACGGTGAAGGTAAGGTAGGGCGACTGTCCCATGTACAGGTTGCCCGACATAACTTCGGGTATCTTGTAGTAGCCGCGGCTCAGAAAATCATACCATGGCGAACCATAGAGCGAGTTGGTGCTCACTTTCACCTGGTCGTCGTTTGCATAATAGTTCGAGTCATTGTAGCTGTCTTCGTTGGGGCGATTGAGGAAGTCGCTGCAGGAAGTGACTGCGCCGCCCAGCAAGAGAGCAAATGCTATATATTTATAGTTAGAAAGTTTCATATTCTTTGTTTTTTAATGTTAGAATGACATGTTCAAACCGAAGGAGTAGGTGGTTGGCGAAGGATAGCGGCCATAGTCCACTCCATATACGTTGGGCGACATGGTGCTGACACCTATTTCCGGGTCGTATCCGTCGTAACCTGTGATGGTGAACAAGTTCTGGATGTTGCAGTAGATGCGCAAGTTCTCGATACCCCACTTGCTAATCCACTTCTTGGGGAAGGTATAACCAAGGGAGATATTCTTCATTCTCAAATATGAACCATCCTCAACGTAGCGGTCGCTGATGCGGTCGTTGTCGTTAGGGTCGCCGATGATGGCGCGGGGGAGTGTTGCGTCTGGGTTGGCAACGCGTACATTCTCGATGTGCTGGTACCACTTGCTACCGTCTGCGTATACGATGGAGGCATCAATAGGCTCCAGTCGGGCGCGGTTCAGTACGTCTACGTGCTGGTTGCACCATACGCTGCTCATGTTGGTGAGGTTGCGCTTGGTCAGGTTCATCACCTTGTTGCCGTAGCTTCCGTTGATGAAGATGCTCAGGTCGAAGTCCTTGTAGCGGAAGGTGTTGGTCCATCCGAAGGTGAACTTAGGCATTGGCGAACCGATGTTGGTCTGGTCGAGCTCGTTGATCACGCCGTCGCCATTGAGGTCCTTGTACTTGATGTCGCCTACGTATACGGTGTTCGAACCGTCGAAGTTTCCGTCGGTAGGATATTTCTCGGGCTTGGGCGAACGCTCGATGTCGGCCAAGTCTTGGTAGATGCCATCGGTCACGTAACCATAGAAGCTGTAGAGGCTCTCGCCCACGTCGGTCTTGCTCACTTGGGTCTGTCCCCACTGGGCGTAGCCCATGATGGCCGAGCTGGCTGTGCCGTTGAGGGCTATCAGCTTGTTCTTGTTCCAGGAAATCTGGAATTCAGAGTCCCACTGGAACTTGCCAGTCAATGGATGGCCTGTCACCGTGAGCTCAAGACCGCTGTTGCGGATGTGGCCGTAGTTGCCCATCGGAGCCTTGAGCTTGGAGTTGTCGTTGCCGCTGGTTCCCATGTATGAAGGCATCTGCATCTCCATCAGCATGTCCTTCGACTCCTTCTGATACCAGTCGAGGGTAATGCCGAGTCGGTCGTTGAAGAATCCCAGGTCGATGCCGAGGTCTATCTGCTCCTGCTTCTCCCACTTCACGTCGAGGTTGGGGATGTTTTGTGGACGATAGCCCGAACCGAGCGATGTATAAACCTTCTGCATGTTCACACCCCATGCGAAGGAGTTGATGTTGGCGTTACCGGTCTGTCCCCAGCCTACACGGATTTTACCGTTGCTCAGCCACTTGCCTGCAAAGCTCTGGATAAACTTCTCGTTGGAGAAGCGCCAGCTGGCTGCGAAGGAGTGGAATCCTGCCCAGCGGTTGTTGGGGCCGAAGTTGCTACTTCCGTCGTAGCGGTAGGTATAGGTGGCGTTGTAGCGACTGTCGTAGCTGTAGGTCCAGCGGGTGAAGAAGGAGGCCATGGAACTGCTGCCAAAGCCAGAGCCTACGGTTGGTGTTCCCGTACCCAGTGTGGGGTTGTGTACGGCATCGGATGGCAACTTGTCGTTGGCCACCTTGATGTAGTCATACTTGCTCTCCCAGCACTCCTGGCCCACCATGGCGGTCAACGAGTGCTTCTTGGCGAAAGTATTGTTGTATGTGATATAGTTCTTGAGCTGCCAGAAGGTGCTGTTGTTCTTCTGGATGCTGCTTTCGTTGGGCTCCTGCCAGTTATAGAGGTCGATGGTGTTGTTGAAGATTTCGGCCTTGCTGTAGCTCAGGTCGTAGCCGAGCTCGGCGTGCCATGTCAAGTTCTTGATAGGCGTTATCTCGGCGTAGATGTTTCCCGTCAACTTCTTGCGGTTGAGCATGTTGTTCTGCTCCATCGCCTTGGCGATGGGGTTGTGGATGTTGTAGTTCTCACGGGCAAAGGAGGCGTAGTTGCCGTCGATGTCGTAGATAGGAGCTTCGGGGAGTGATGTCAGGGCGAAGCCTACGATACCTTCTGCACCATCGGTGAGCTTGAGGTTGTCGTTGGAGTCGGTGAAGGTGGCGCTAAGACCGAGTTTCAACCATTTCTTCAACTGTGCGTCCAAGTTGGTGCGTACGGAGAGACGGTCGAACTTGGAACCGATGATGGTACCATCCTGGTTCATGTAACCGGCTGATACATAGTATTGAATCTTGTCGGTTCCTCCCTGTGCCGCAATCTGGTGCTGCTGCTGGAATGCGGTCTGGAAGATGGCATCCTGCCAGTTGGTACCCTTGCCGAGCAGAGACACGTCGCTATAGTATGGGTCTTCCTTGACACCGCCGAAGCCGGCTGCTACAAAGTCGTTGTAGTAGTCGCCAAACTCTCGGAGGTTCATCATGTCGAGGCGCTTGGTCTGGCGGCTCCATGCCACCATGCCGTCATAGGAGAATTTCGCTTCACCAGCTTTACCACGCTTGGTTGTTATCAAAACGACACCATTGGCACCCTGTGCACCATAGATAGCGGTGGCAGAAGCATCCTTCAAGATTTCCATGCTTACAATATCTGAAGGGTTGATGGTTGAAAGAGGTGAAACAGAAGATGCGGAACCATTGTCAAGTGCATCACCGAATCCGAGTGAATTGCCGCTTGAATTGCCGCTCTGGAAGATGACACCGTCGATGACATAGAGTGGTTCGGCGTTGGAGTTGATGGTAGCTGTACCGCGAACTCGGATAGTAGAAGCTGTGCCTGGAGCACCAGAAGTGCTGACGGCGGTGACACCAGCTGCACGACCTTGGAGAGACTGGTCGAGGGAGGTGATGATAGAACCCTTCATGGCCTTTTCGCCGAGGCTCACGGAAGAACCGGAGATGTCGCTCTTCTTCATGGTACCATAACCAACGACAACCACCTCGTCGAGGCTGTTGTTGTCTTCTGCCAATACAATGTCATATTTGCTCTGTCCGCCAACCTTAAACGACTTGGTGACATAGCCTACATACGAGATTTCTACGGTCTGGCCTGCAGATACATTGAGAGTGTAGTTGCCGTCGAGGTCGGTAACTGCTGCGTTGTTTGTGCCTTTCACTTTTACTGTCGCACCGATGATGGGACCCATGGCATCGGACACGTTACCAGTAATCTTCTTGGTTTGTTGCACAGCCTGGTTCGTTACGATTTGGGCTGCGAAAGTTTGCTGGGGAGAGATTCCGAAGAGTCCCAGGGCTGCTACACCAGCAAGCAACTTTTCTCTACTTTTTAAATTCATACATCTTTTTGTTAGTTGGTTTAAACTACTCGTCTCTTCCCTTGGGGGGATGACAAGAGGATTGCACGCTACTTTTTCCTCTTTCCGTTGGGGGATGATGGAAAGCTGGGTGCCAGCTCTAGGTTACTTTCGATTTTTTCATTGTTGTGATGTTTATATTTTGTTTTGTCTTACTTCTTAGGTTGAATCTTTTTTCGGTTGCAAAGTTAATGCTTTTTCTTGTATTTTGTTGTACTTATTTTGCTTATTGCTAATACTTTTCTGCTCAATTGCATTATTTCTTGCTTTTTGTTTTATTTAGCATTGGTTAAGTGTATTTGATACATTTTATTTCAATTACTTTACAAACTTGTTGATTTATGTTTATATTCCTAGGCATGTGCCTATATATTATAAGGTACATGTACCTTTATATAATTTATCATATTAACGCAAGTTTGCAAACCGATGTTGACTTCTATATGATTGCGGGATAGCAAAAAGTGTGTTTCTTTGTATTGGGTCTTTGCTTTTTATGTCGTTTCTGTATTCTCTAGGTTGATAAAATAGCCTATTCCGTTAAATGCGTAGACGCAGGATGTTTTACTATGCAAAAAATGCAACTGGCTTCGATGCTCAACACAATAGGCTTCGATGCTCAACGCAATAGGCTTCGTTTTTTCGCTACATCCTACGTCTAAAGCAAACATGTCATCCATGTATTTAACGGAAGAACCATAAAATAACATTCGTGTTTGGTACGGCGAGGGCGCCGTACCTCCTAAGAGGCCTAAGCGAATGCCATAGGAGGTACAGCGCCCTCGCTGTACCACTCAAGCGAGATTTTTCTTTCGTGTAGAATTCCTTATTTTTTTCATTTTGCAAATAAAGTATGGTTATTCAGCAAAATAGTATATGGATAATTCGGAAAAATACACTAACTTTGCAACCGAAAAAGCTAACAATTATAACGTATAAGAAATATGCTCAAAGTTTTAAGGTTTATACTGATGTGCGTTTTGATGAGTGCGCTTGGCCCTCTTGGGTTGAGCGCACAAATCAAGGGAAGTAACATCGTGGTGAGTGTCACTCCCGACCATCGGGACTGGAACTATAAGGTAGGGGAGAAAGCCGTCTTCACTGTCAACGTGAGGAAGAGCGGAACACTCTTGCCTCAGGTCCAGGTGGATTATGTGGCTGGCCCAGTGATGTTTCCTGATACCAAGAAATCTACCGTTCTGAAAGACGGAACGATGACTTGTAACGGAACGCTCGCCAAGCCAGGCTTCTATCGCCTGAAAGTGGTAGCCCATGTGGACGGCAAGGAATACGAGGGACTTTGTACCGCAGGTTTTTCGCCAGAGAAAATCCTTCCTTATGCACAGGAACCCAAGGACTTCGATGATTTTTGGAAGAAAGCCCTCGATGAGGCTCGGCAGAACGACCTCAATCCCACAAAGGTGCTGCTGCCCGAACGATGCACCAAGGACAAGAACGTGTATGAAATCAGCTATAACAACAACCATTGGGGATCCAAGATGTATGGCATCTTGAGTGTACCTGTGAAGGAGGGCAAGTATCCAGCCTTGCTCCGTGTGCCAGGGGCGGGCGTTCGTCCTTATTCGGGCGACACCTATACGGCACCCACAGAGTGTATCGTGCTGGAGATAGGTGTTCACGGCATCCCCGTCACCATGCAGCAAAAAGTGTATGACGACCTGGGCAATGGAGCGCTCAACGGATATTTCGAAAACAACATCGACAATCCTTATCGCAATCCATACCGTCGCATCGTGACGGGTGCGGTGCGTGCCGTGGATTACATCGCCTCGCTCCCCGAGTGGAACGGCCAAACCATCGGCGTAACTGGTTCTTCGCAAGGTGGATTCCTCTCTATCGCCGTGGCGGCACTCGACAAGCGCATCACCTTCCTGGCCCCCGTGCATGATGCCATGTGCGACTATGAGGCGGAAATCCATGGTGTGGCCGGCGGATGGCCTCATTATTTCTACAAGGAAGACAAGGCGCATGGCGCCGCATGGAAAGAGCAGAAACTCTCTGATACAGAAAAAACTCGCTTGGAAGGAGCTCGATATTTTGACGGTGTGAATTTCGCCCGTCGCCTTACCGTGCCAGGCTGGTACAGCTTCGGCTACAACGACGAGGTGGTTCCTCCTACTTCTTCCTATGGACTCTACAACTCCGTGAAAGCCCCCAAGACGCTCAGCCTCTACCAAATGACAGGTCATTATTGGTATCAGGAGCAGTGGGATGAGTGGCAAAGCTGGCTAGTAAAACAATTAAAGAAATAATATATGATAATGAAAAGAATATTATTGAGTGCAGCCTGTTTGATGGCGATGCAGGGAGCGATGGCTCAGGTGGATGGCATTACAGGTGCATCCATGCAAGCAGAAAAGTCTTCGTGCAGCCAAAGCAAGAAATGCAATACGCCTGCTGAACAACTGAAATCACGTTTGCAGAAATTGCTCAAGAAAGGTGTTATGCTCGGCCATCAGGACGATACGATGTATGGCACCACTTGGAAATGGGACGAGGGGAAGAGTGATGTGCTCCTTATCTCGGGCGACTATCCCGCAGTGATGGGCTTCGACCTCGGAAAACTCGAACTTGACTGTAAGGAAAACCTTGACGGTGTGCCTTTCGACCGCATGCACCGCGACATCCTCGCGCAGCATCAGCGTGGCGGCATCGTCACCCTTAGCTGGCATCCTTGGAATCCTGTAACAGGCGAGAATGCCTGGGACCCAAAGGGCGATGCTGTGGCTGCTATCCTCGACGGCGGCGCTCAACAAGAGAAGTTCGAGGCCTGGCTCAAGAAAGTGGCCGACTTCATCCTCTCTCTCAAGACTTCAGACGGCCAGCTCGTACCCGTCATCTTCCGTCCATGGCATGAGATGAATGGCGGATGGTTCTGGTGGGGAGCCAAGAGTTGCACACCTGCACAATACAACCAACTATACACAAAGACCTATCACACACTTACTAAAGCAGGATGCAACAACATTGTCTGGTCTTGGTCGCCCAACCTCGGCAGCGAGAAAACCGTGGAGAGTTTCTTGGAGCGATTCCCTGGAGAGGAATACGTAGACATGGTGGGCGTGGACGTCTACGAGTTTGACAACGACGATGCCGCTTACCAGAGGAACCTCACCCAGACCATGGACGTGATGATGGAGGCCGCCAAGAAATTAGGCAAGATGGCCGCCCTCACCGAGACTGGTTGTCGTGGCATCTCCAAGAAGCAGACATGGTTCACCCAGACGCTCTGGCCCGTGTTGCAGAAATACCCCGTGAGCTACGTGCTCTTCTGGCGCAACGACTGGGTAGACCCCTTGAAGGAAGCCTATCTGCCCGGCGTAGGCGACGGAGCCATCGTGGAGGACTTCAAGGCATTCAAGAAAGAGAAGAAGGTGCTCTTTGCCAAAGACATCAGGAAAATCAAATAAATGTTGAATGTTAAATGTTAAATGTTAAATGTTAAGTTGGCTTGCGTCCAATATGCGTTTGGCATTTAACTGATAATTCATCATTTGTTACTTTGGATTGGTACAGCGAGGGCGCTGTACCTCCTACAGTTACCCATACAAAGGCAATCATAGGAGGTACGGCGCCCCCGCCGTACCACTCAGGCAAGCAATTGTAACTTCGCCATGAGAAATGTACCAACTTTTTTTATTATTACATAACACTTAACATTTAACATTAAAAAATATACGATATGACAACATTTCAAGACAAAGTGAAAGCACTTCGCGCTCATCATGAGGAATTGTTGAGCCGCAAGAATGAGCCCATGGAGTGGGGGAACGGCATCTATGAAAAGTATAAGAACCCCATTTTGACGGCTGAGCATACTCCGCTGGAATGGCGCTACGACTTCGACGAGAAGAGCAACCCCTACTTGATGCAGCGCATCATGATGAATGCCACCCTCAACTCCGGAGCCATCAAGTGGAACGGCAAGTACCTGCTTGTGGTACGCGTAGAGGGAGCCGACCGCAAGAGCTTCTTCGCAGTGGCAGAGAGCCCCAACGGTGTGGACAACTTCCGTTTCTGGGACGAGCCTATCACCATGCCCGAGGACATCGTGCCCGCCACCAATATCTACGACATGCGACTCACTGCCCATGAGGATGGTTACATCTATGGCGTGTTCTGTGCCGAGCGTCATGATGACGCACAGCCTGGCGACCTCAGCGCTGCCACAGCAACCGCTGCCATCGCCCGCACCAAAGACTTGGTAAACTGGGAGCGTCTTCCCGACCTCAAGACCAAGAGTCAGCAGCGCAACGTGGTTCTCCATCCCGAGTTTGTGGACGGCAAGTATGCTTTCTATACCCGTCCGCAGGATGGTTTCATCGATACAGGCTCGGGCGGTGGCATCGGCTGGGCACTCGTAGACGACATCAGCCATGCCGAAATCACGGAGGAGAAGATTATCAACGCCCGCCACTACCACACCATCCAGGAGGTGAAGAACGGAGAGGGGCCTCATCCCATCAAGACCGACAAGGGATGGTTGCACTTGGCTCATGGTGTGCGCGGTTGCGCCAGTGGTCTGCGCTACGTGCTCTATATGTACATGACTTCGCTCGAAGACCCCACGGAGGTCATCGCAGAGCCGGGCGGCTATCTCCTCGTTCCAGAGGCTGGTGAGTATATCGGCGATGTGATGAACGTGGTCTTTGCCAACGGTTGGATAGCCGACGAGGATGGCAAGGTGTTCATCTATTATGCCTCTTCCGACACCCGTATGCATGTGGCCACCTCGACGGTCGACCGCCTTGTGGACTACTGCATGAACACGCCGAAGGATGACTATCGCACCCAGTTCTCAGTGGAGAAAATCAAGGCGTTGGTGGCCAAGAACAAGAAAACGTTAGGTAAATAGTAAATAAGGTATCAAGATTGTAAGGGATTCTTCTCCTTCGTCCGTATTATTTATGGACGAGGGAAGAATCCCTGTTTGTGTAAGTGAAGAGTGAAGAAGGAAGAGTAAAGAATTCTTTCCCTCTCACTTAACATTCAACACTTAACATTTAACATTAAAATGAAAACTGATGGCTAGTTTAAAAGAAAAAATTGCATACGCCCTGGGTGATGCAGCTGCGGGCGGTATCGTTTGGAAGGTGATGAGCATCGCCTTCCCTTTGTTCTTCACCAATGTCTTCGGACTCTCATTCGCCGATGCGGCGGTATTGATGCTCGTGGCCCGTATGTTCGATGTGGTTACCGACCCGTTGATGGGAAGTCTCGCCGACCGTACGCAGAGTCGCTTCGGTACTTACCGTCCTTGGCTCATCTACGGCGCCATCCCCTTCGGACTGGTGTTCGCCCTCTTGCTCTACACTCCCGACTTCGGTCCTGTGGGCAAGCGCATCTATGCCTATGCCCTCTATCTTCTGATGATGGCAATCTACACGATGGTGAACGTGCCCTATGGTTCGTTGCTTGGTGTGATGACCGACGATGACAATGAGAAAAACCAGTTCTCCTCCTTCCGCATGGTGGGAGCCTATGCGATGGGCTTCGCCACCTTGCTCTCCTTCCCCTATCTTCAGAAGATGGTAGGTGGCACGGAGGCTCACCAGTACGCTGTCATCGGTGCCGTGCTTGGTGCAGTGGCTGCCGTGATGACCTTGGCTTGCGGTCTGCTTACCAAGGAGCGTCTGAAACCCAAGAGAGCGGAAAATTTCTCTTTCCATCAGTTTGCCGACCTGGTACACAACAAGGCGTGGCTCTATATGACCGCCATTGCCGTATGCACCAATTTCTTCAACGGTTTCCGCTATGCCGTGGCCGGATATCTCTTCGATTACTGTCTGCATGGCAACGTCACCATGTCGGGCTTGATTATCAACTATACCGTGTTCATGGCCTTTGGTGAGGTAACCTGTATGATTTTCGGAGGTGTAGCTCCTTGGTTCGCCCGCAAGGTAGGTGGCAAGCGCATGGCCTTCTTCTGGGCTGCCACCCTCTGCCTCGTGCTCTCCATCATCTTCTTCTTCATCCCCATGGATCCGGCTTACATCTGGGTGATGATAGCCCTTGTCATCCTTACCTCCGTGGGCATCGGTATCTACTCGCCGCTGTTGTGGTCGATGTATGCCGATGTGGCCGACTATCACACCGAGCATTTCGGAACCTCCGCCACAGGATTGATTTTCTCCTCAGGAACGATGAGCCAGAAGTTTGGTACCGCCATCTCCGGTTCGCTCATTGCCCTCTTCCTAGGCTGGGCTGGCGCCAACATGATTACCGACAAGATGGGCAACACGATGATAGACCCTGCCAGTGTCACCGACTCCGTGCTCACGATGGTGTGGTCGCTCTTCTCCCTCTTCCCCGCATTCATCGCCCTGCTGCTGATGGTGCTGGCATGGAAGTTCCCAATCAAGAAATAAAAAGACAAGAATATGCAATCATTGAAAGATACAATGAAGGATGTTTTAGAAAAGAACATCCTCAACTACTGGATAGATAAGGTGGTAGACCACGAGAACGGTGGATTCTACGGACGGGTGGATGGTCATGATGTGGTTCATCCTGAGGCAGAGAAGGGTGCCGTGATGAACGCCCGCATCCTCTGGGCTTTCTCTGCTGCTTACAGAGTATTGAAGAAGCCCGAGTACCTGGAGGCAGCTACCCGAGCCAAGGAGTATGTGCGCGACCATTTCCTTGACAAGGAATACGGGGGCATCTACTGGAGCGTGGACTATAAGGGCAATCCCCTCGATACCAAGAAGCAGACCTATGCCATCGGTTTTGCCATCTATGGCTTTTCGGAGTATGCCCGTGCCACAGGCGACAAGGAGGCTCTCGATATCGCTGTCTCGCTCTTCCACGACATCGAGGAGCATGCCTACGACAGCAAGAACGTGGGATATATCGAGGCTCTGACGCGCGACTGGCAGCCCATCGCCGATATGCGGCTCAGCGACAAGGATGAGAACGGGTCGCGCACGATGAACACCCATCTTCATATCATCGAGCCATACACCAACCTCTACCGAGTATGGAAAGCTCCCGAGCTGGAGAAGAGCATCCGCACTTTGCTCGACATCTTTACCGACAAGCTCTTGAACAAGCAGACCTGGCATCTCGACCTCTTCTTCAACGACGAATGGGAAGGCAAGCGCAACATCGAGAGCTTCGGCCACGATATCGAGGCGAGCTGGCTGCTCCATGAGACGGCCCTCGTATTGGGCGACAAGGAGGTGCTTCGCAAGATAGAGCACATCATACGCCTCATTGCCAATGCAGCCGACGAGGGATTGCGCTCCGACGGCAGTATGGTGTACGAGCACTGGAAGGACGGCGACCAGTACGACCTGCAGCGACAGTGGTGGGTGCAGTGTGAGAACATCATCGGCCACATCGACCTCTACCAGTATTTCCATACCGAGGAAAACCTGCAGATAGCCATTGCCTGCTGGCATTATGTAGCCAAGAACCTCGTAGACCCGAAGAATGGCGAATGGCACTGGGCTGTCCTGGAGGATGGCAGCGTGAACAGGGAAGACGACAAAGCCGGCTTCTGGAAGTGCCCTTATCATAACAGCCGCATGTGCCTCGAACTCATCGAGCGCGAATATTGAAATGTAAATTAGTTCCACCTACGTTAAATGGGTTTGTCTCATTCTGGGTCACCTGCAAAATCCATACGATTTTACAGGTGACCCGAAAGTTTTTTAATAGCGTTATATTCCACCGCTGTGCTCACTTCCAACATCTATATTTTCCGTGTGGAATTTCGAATGCCTAATCTAACTTTTTCCAATATATCGTCAGTTATTTCAGAATTTTTATCTAATTTTGCAGCAGAATTTAATTTTTGTTACAGACAAACTGGTATGGAAGATAGAAGAATGAGCAAAATCGCAGGTTGCGCCAAGGCGTTTCTGTTGTTGCTGGCAATGCTGATTGCGCCACAGATACAAGTCTGCGCCCAGGAATTACATTTTGAATCCAACAAGCCGCTGGGGGAGGGGAAGGGAATCTTTCCCGGTAGAGTGACTTGGGTGAGGGATTCGCTGGTGACACTATGGAATGGGCACGACGGACATTGGTGGGATGAGGGAAACATCGACCAAAAACGTCTTGAGAAGATGTATGACCAATCGCTGTGCGCCTTGTCGGGTGAACGCTCTGTCAAGAAGGCTTGGAAAAGAGTCTTCCAATATTATAATGCTCAGCATGATCGTGGCAACCGCGGTTATGGAAAAGGTGAACAGATCGTAATCAAGATAAACTTGAACAATACTTATACTACCGGTGACCGGGACAATGACATCGACCAGTCGCCACAAGCTACCATCGCCATCCTTCGGCAGTTGACCGCCAATGCAGGGATACCGCAAGAGTGTATTACTGTATATGATGCTTCGATAGGGTGGAGGAAGCGCGCTATCCCTGACAGAATTTACCAACCGGTACACCGTTTGTTTCCCCAAGTGAAATGGATGAGTGCGACAGGTTCTGCTGGGGTGGATTCTGCCCGTTGGGTGAAGGATGCCATTTCTTATACCGACCCAAACGTGACGCTTGGCACTGTGTTGCCCAAGGCAGAGGAACTGGGTTTCAGCGGTGCTCCGCAATTCAAGAAAGGTTCGAGCCAGAACTGTGACAACTACCTGAAGGAGGCGGCGAAAGGATGGAATGCCACGTTGGGAGACTATCGTCCGAATGGCGTGAAGACCGGAAGTCTGGGAGTCTTTGAGCATTGGAATAATGCCCGGGATAAGCAATATGGCCGAAACCTTGGTCGGAACGAAGGCATAGAATTAATCAAAGTAAAATAATCATTTAACATTAATATTAATGTATATAGCAGTAGCAGGAAACATCGGTAGCGGCAAGACCACCTTGACCCAGATGCTCGCCAAGCATTACGGATGGCGGAATTATCTGGAGCCAGTGGAGGAGAACCCATATATCGACGATTATTATAAGGACATCTCCCGCTGGGCTCTCAACATGGAGGTGTTCTACTTGAAGCAGCGATTCAAGAACCTCCTTGAGATTCAGAACAGTGAGGAGACGGTAATCTTGGACCGTACCATCTTCGAAGGCGTGTATGTCTTTGCGGCCAACAATCGCAAGATGGGCAATATGGACGAGCGTGACTTTCAGACCTATATGGAACTCTTCGAGTCGATGATGGAGGTGGTGGAGATGCCGGAACTGATGGTTTATCTCCGTTCCTCGGTGCCCCATCTCGTGCAGAACATCCAGAAGCGTGGGCGAGACTACGAGCAGAAGATGCCCATCGACTATCTGGAGGGTATCAACCAGCTCTATGAAGATTTCATCCTGCACAAGTACAAGGGCAAGGTGCTCATCATAGAGGTGGACAACCTCGACTTCGAACACAATCCCAAGCAGTTTGGCGAAATCCTCGACAAGATAGATGCACAGCTCTTCGGCCTGTTCTCATAATTCAACATTCAACATTCAACACTCAACATTCAACATTGAAAAAATGCATATAGCAATAGCAGGAAACATAGGTAGCGGCAAGACTACGTTGACAAAAATGCTTGCCAAGCGTTATGGCTGGAAGGCCAACTTCGAGCCAGTGGATAACAATCCGTATCTCGCTGATTATTACAAGGATATGGAACGGTGGTCGTTTAATCTCCAGATTTATTTCCTGAACAAGCGTTTCCACGACGTGGTGGAAATCTCCCGTTCCGAGGAAACCATCGTGCAAGACCGCACCATCTTCGAGGATGCCCGCATCTTCGCCCCCAACCTCCACGACATCGGCATGATGAGCGATCGCGACTTCGCCAACTACACCGACCTCTTCGACTTGATGATAAGTCTGGTGAAGCTCCCCGACCTGATGATCTACATCAAGAGCAGCGTCCCTACGCTCGTGAAGCACATCGAGAAGCGTGGCCGAGACTTCGAGAAGGGCATCCGTATAGACTATCTCCAGGGCTTGAACAATCGCTACGAGGAATGGATCAAGAACTACAAGGGTCGTCTCATTGTAGTGGATGGTGATACGCTGGAGTTTGGCGAGAACCCGGCGGATTTCCGCCAAATATGCGACTTGATAGATGCCGAACTTTATGGTTTGTTTAAATAAGAAACTTATAAAATGTTAAATGGCAAGTGGAATAGCATTTCAAATAACAGGAAATGTCAGAATATTCCCTTGCCATTTAACATTTTAACATTTTAAAAACATAAACTTTCAGAAATAATTGTTACCTTTGCACTCGCTTAGAAGCATTTAAATAAATAACGTTATAACAATTTTTATGAACTTTACACT
>CAVGLH010000008.1:0-37225 GCA_963630065.1 Bacteroides fragilis
GTCATTCAAAATTTTATTTGTTTTTATTATTTTTTACAGCACTAAGATAAGTGAATTTTTTGACATGACAAAATCCTGAGCAACATTTTGTTGCTCAGGTGCTTATAAAAAATCTTAAATTAAAAGGTTGCGGATTTTAGGTTTCAAGATAACACAAAGAATACATTATAAAGATTATTTAAATAAGATGAACTGTTTAAGAATTGGATTGATGTCCGCAGCTATGGTTGCCGGATTAGCGACGGCAAACGCACAGAAATGCTGTACGGACAGCACTGAAGCCAAACCACGCTTCACTATCGGAGGCTATGGAGAAGCAGTTGCAAGCCGCAATTTCTACAGCCAGCATTTCTATCGTTACTCGCACCCAGAAGATTACAAGAACGACGATAGTCACGGTCGTTTCGACTTGCCCCATGTAACATTGAACTTAGGTTACAACTTCGGCAAGGGTTGGACTATGGGAATGGAGATAGAGTTCGAGCATGGCGGAACAGAAAGCGCAGTGGAGATTGACCCCGACGAAAGTGGCGAATACGAGGCCGAGACAGAGCGCGGCGGTGAGGTTGCACTCGAGCAATTCTGGTTGAACAAGGAGTTCTGGAAAGGCAAGTTCAACATCAAGGCAGGTGAAATCATCATCCCCGTGGGCGAAATCAACGCATACCACATGCCCAACAACTTCTTCTCCGTTTACCGTTCAGAGGGTGAGGCAAAGATGCTCCCCAACACATGGCATCAGGTAGGTATCTCCCTCTGGGGACGCCTGAAAGACTGGCGTTACGAGGCTATCTTCACATCAGGTCTTGACGCAGAGCGTTTCGGACATAACTGCTTCGTTCACTATGGCGCAACAAGTCCATATGAGTACAAGTTAGGCAATGTATATGCTGGTGCTGCACGCATCGACAACTATTCTGTACCTGGCTTGCGCTTGAGCTTGAGCGGATATTATGGCTACACCCTCAAGAATACCGAACATGGAATCGGCGGTAGCTATGCAGATTTACACGGAGCCTTGTCTATCGGTAGCTTTGGCTTCGAATTGAATCGTTGGAACTGGATTGTTCGCGGTAATGCCACATATGCTCATTTGGATGATGCAGAAAAGATAACTACATATCTCAATGCTTTCCCAAAACATAGCTCCCAGGACGGTTCTCCATCCAAGCATTCACCAATTGGCAGAAGTGCCTACTCCGTGGGTGTCGAGGCTGGTTACAACGTATTCTCACAGATAGAAAGTCTGAGAGACAAGCAAAAGCTTTATATCTTCGGGCGCTATGAGGACTACAACACATACGCCAGCGGCAACAAGAAGGTTGCCTACGAGTATGACCACGTTAAGCGTTTCAGTGCCGGTATCAACTACTCCCCTATCAAGCAGGTCATCATCAAGGCTGAATATGGCAAGCGTTTCCTCGCCAGCAGCTACAACAATGAGCCAAGTTTGAACTTGGGCATCACATTCAATGGTATATTTGACACGACCACCTGGATTAACAAGAAGTTCAAGAAGACCCAGGAAATCAACGACTACCAGATGGAGCGCATCAACCAGTTGAGCAAAGAGTTGCACGAACTCAAGAAGCAGATTAAGAAATAAGCCAAACATAACAAGACTCAAATAAAACATTAAACGCAATGAAAAAGTTTTTTAAGTATTCAATGCTTTTCGCAGCAGCATTGACGCTCTCTATGGGCATGGCAAGTTGTAGCAGCAGTAACGATGACGGCATCACCAACAATGAAGACAACAACAAGACCGATTTGAACGGAACAGATGCCATGGTAGAAGAGGCTGGCAACTACTGGAAGGCTGCCCGCCAGGACTGGGAGTGGTCAGAGGCATTCCTTTTCGGTGTAGCTACCGACAAGGGCATAGACCCACACACCGACACTTGGCCTTTCGACCGCACTGCATTCGACAGATACATGTCAAAATATAACCCGGCAACCGATGAGAAAGACGCAAAGGAAATTGACGAAGCTATTGCTACGGGACAGAACTTGACAGGTTTCCACGCGGTGGAATATTTGATATTCCGCGAGGGTAAATCTCGCAAACTTGCAGACATGACCGCAAACGAGGTATATTTCGCACAGAGTGCGGCTACAGACCTCTACATCAGCTCTTTGAAACTTGTAAAAGGATGGGGTGGCGAGCTTACTGAAAAAGAGGAAAGCCTGTTGGAAGACGCTGAGTTCGAATGTCGTGATTACAAAAATGATTTCTTGACAGCCGGCAATGCC
Source organism: Bacteroides fragilis (assembly GCA_963630065.1). Classification (GTDB taxonomy): domain Bacteria; phylum Bacteroidota; class Bacteroidia; order Bacteroidales; family Bacteroidaceae; genus Prevotella; species Prevotella fragilis_A. Next base: position 2,254 of record CAVGLH010000008.1, read on the forward strand.
GGTTCAACATACACCAGCATCACAGGGGCAACACGTCAGATTATCGCTGGTGCAATAGACATCATCGGTGAGGTTCGCGACTCTAAGATTGGCGCACCAGCCACAGGTGCAGACGTCAACTACATCGAGTCTCCCCACGCTTACAATTCCATTCAGGACTTCTACGACAACATCATGTCGTGCAAGCACACACTCTATGGCGGTTGGACAGTTACAGACAAGCCTACAACAGCTTCTCTCATCGGTGTTTGCTTGAGAATTCCTGCCTTGAAGTCAGCAGCAGAGACTGTAGAGACTAAGTTGGACGCAGCACTCACAGCCATCAACAACATGAAGAAACCTTTCGTGCTCTACTACTCTGACCAGAGTGCCAAAGATGCCATGTCAGCACTTGATGATTTGGAGGCTGCTCTCTCTGATCTTGACGAGTTGATCGAGCCATACACTGGCAACGAGACACTTGAGTCATACTTCCAAACCGTTAATGAAGACTTCGTCAACAAGACCGTTATCCCAACATACCGCGCCCTGGCAGACAACGACGTGAAGTTGCTTAACGCATTGATGCAGATTACCTGGAAGACGAAATAAGTTGATCCGTTCAGTAAAAACGACAATAGTTGGTAGCCTTTTATTACAAAAAAGGCTGCCAACATTTTCTGTAAATAGAAAACGAATACATTATGAAAAAGTTTAAGTTTATTCCACTGTCATGCGCCCTTCTCGCATTGATGAGCTGTAGCGACAACAACACGGCAAATGTTGATGATACCATCAACATCGACCCAGTCACTCCTTCTTCAAAAACCGCAGAGTATTATGCGGGAGGAGTTTTGGGAACCACAACATCACAGGATGCCTATGCCTATCAGCAGCCGACACCTGCCGTTGGCGCACAAGGCTTTGGCTCAGCGTTCCAGATTGGCGAAGCCCTCTTCGAGAGAGATTTCAACACCAACACCGACGGAGCGTTCTGCGGCTTGGGGCCCCTTTACGTTCGCCAAGGATGTCTCTACTGCCATCCAGCCTATGGCCACGGCAAGCGCCAGGACCGATATGTGGCATCCGACATGGGCAACGGTTACTTGCTCGTAATCTATGACAAGCAGACCAATGCCTACATCTACTCCGTGGCAGGTATGCCACAAACAGGCTCAGTGGCACCTTTCAAGCCACAGATTGACGAGAGCAAGATTACCATTACATGGAAAAACTACACTGACGAATGGGGCAACAAGTTCGAAGACGGTGAAACATACAACTTGATTTACCCCGAAGTAACTATCCCTGCGGATGCTTACTACTCACCCGTCACCGTCATGAGAAATGGCCAGAAGGTAGTCATCCCCAACGACCAGGTGGCAAGCGAGATCGGCGTTCGCCTTGAGTCAACCATCGGTATCTATGGTACAGGCTTGACAGATGCCATCCCTGACGATTCCATCACCAAGGAATGGGTGAAGCAGAGCGAATACTTCAACTCTGTGGGTAAGACGGATGCCTTGAACCCATCCATGTGGGACCAGACCACCAACACTTGGAAAAGCTACTATTCCAACTCCCTGCAGGGTGACGGCACCAAGTACGTACGTCGCTACACCTACGCTCTGAGCCGTGGCCCTATCCTTGACGGCCCTGGTGCCAACGCCATTTGGAACATCACGAACGTGACACGCTCCGACCGCCGTTACCACTACCTGAGCCTCGACGGCACCATCTATGCCACAACAGCCATGAACGACGAGGATGTGCAGAAGGGATTCCCAGAATACATCAACCGCATCGACCCGGAGAAGAAGCATGCCAACTGGCATACGGACGACGTCAAGCAGAACATCTACAACTACTTGATGGCAAAGGATCTGGATGCAGAGATGACAGACGCCCAATATAAGAACCTCATGATCTGGCACCGCGGTCTGGCAGTACCTGCAGCCCGCAACGTGGGAACCACAAGATATGAGAACGGCAAGAAGCTCTTCAAGGAAATCGGTTGTGCACAGTGCCACCGCCCATCATGGCAGACTGGTGACGATGAGATTCATGACCCGAACAAGTTCTTCACCAATTCAGACATGCCACGCTATGCCAACCAGACCATCTGGCCATACACCGACTTCGTACAGCACCGTCTCTACATGGAGAACGACATCCGCACTGGCTGGTGCCGCACCACTCCACTCTGGGGCCGTGGACTGTCAAAGATTTGTACAGGTGCTGAAGACCGCCTGCACGACTGCCGTGCCCGCAACACACTGGAAGCCATCATGTGGCATGGCAACGCCAAGAGTGACGCACGCTGGGCTATCGAGAAGTTCCGCAAGCTCTCCAAATCCGACCGCAATGACATCATCTACTTTGTAGAGTCCATCTAATTTCCAAGGCCACACATTGTCCGCAAAGGGCGTTGTGTGGCTTTCCAAATTCTTGAACAAACAGAGAAATGAAACATCAATACATCAAATTCGCAACATTGGCCCTGTCGCTGGCTTGCATCTCCTGTAGCGACAACAACACGACATCCGACCAGACAGCTGACATAGATGACATCATCAATGTCGAGCCAGCGGAAAAGAAAGAGCTTCCTGAGGATTATTACACAGGCGGCGAACTGGGAACTGTGAATGACAACAGTGCCACCGCCTATGAGCAGCCTGCTCCCGCAATAGACAAGCAAGGACTTTCCCACGCCTTCTCCATGGGAGAGTATTTCTTTGAAAAGCCCTTTACAGAAAACGAGGCACCTTTCAAGGGGCTGGGCCCCCTCTACATCCGTGCCTCCTGCAAGCATTGCCACCTGGGGTATGGCCACGGCAAGCGCCAGACCAAGTATGACTCCAACACCATCGGCAATGGTTACATCCTGATGATTACCGACGAAAACGACATCGTAGTACAGTCGTTCGGATGGGTAGCCATGGGAAGGGCCACAGAACCTTTCAAGCCACAGTTTGACGAGAGCAAGGTGAAAATCGAATGGGCTGAATATACGGACGAATGGGGCAACAAGTTTGATGACGGTGAGACTTACTCCCTCATCTACCCGGAAGTGACCCTTGAAAACGGTTGCATCTACGGCAAACTCATTGACAAATGGGGAAATGAGGTGACAATGGACCGCGCCAAGGTACGCCTGGAGTCAACCATCGGCTTTATTGGCTCGGGACTTATCGATGCCATCCCCGACGACAGCATCATGGCACAATACCGACACGAAGGCCAGTTCTCCACCCTCAACCCTCAGTTCTGGGACAATGGAGCAAAAGACTTCGTGACAAAAGACGACGGCACGCTCGCGCTCAAGAACGGCGGAATCGTATATAAGTTTGACTATGCACTCGACCGCGCATCAGTGATGTCGGACGCATCATTCTGGGAGGTTCAAAACGTAACCCGTGACGACTTCCGTTCCCACTATATCCCCAAGGAATATTGGGAGTTTGCCGCCGCCGACCCCGAGGTGACCAGCAAGTTCTACGAGTACTATCCAGAATGGAACAAGACTGGCAACCCAGCCAAGGACATCATCACCTTCGGCAACGCCACAGACCTGCCCGTAGAAATGGCGGAGTCAGACTATATCAACTACATGGTATGGCATCGTGGCGTAGGTATTCCCGCAGCCCGCAACACGACAACCGACGATTTCAAGGAAGGAAAGAAACTCTTCAACGAGATTGGCTGCGCTGCTTGCCATCGTCCCACATGGACCACTGGCGAGGATAAGATTCGCGACCCCTACAATAGATTCACCGCAGAAGACTCACGCATGGTGCGCTATCCCAAGCAGAAGATATGGCCATACTCTGACTTGATTCAGCATCGTCTCTTCATGAAGAACGACTTGCGTACAGGCTGGTGCAAGACTGCCCCATTATGGGGACGCGGCTTGATGCAGATTTGCGCCGGCCACTCAGACCGTCTTCACGATTGCCGTGCCCGCAACACCTTGGAAGCCATCATGTGGCATGGTTGCAGCAGTGAGGGAGGCAAGAGCGATGCCCACTGGGCGGTGGAGAACTTCCGCAAATTGACATCGGCACAACGCCAGCTAGTCATCAAGTTTGTAGATTCCATCTAACACAATAAAATGAACATTACAAAAAAACTGATTATAGGTATGGCAACCATCATCACATTGGCGATGATGGTTGCCACCTTTGTTGAAAACTCAAAAGGAACCGAGTTTGCGCAAACCCGCATCTACAACTCTATATGGTTCGTGCTGCTTTGGGCAGCATTGACTGTATTGAGTTGTTTCTATATCATCAAGCGCAAGCTCCACAAGCGTATTCCCGTCTTTATGGTTCACTTGGCGTTCGTCGTCATCCTCCTGGGTGCCTTCACCTCATGGTGTACCTCAGAGAGCGGAGACGTATATCTGCGCAAAGGCGTTGCCTCCAACGAGATGATTTCCAAGGACGGCAAGAAGCAAGCCATGGACTTTACACTCCAGCTCAAGGACTTCAAGGTCGTATATTACCCGGGAACGGATGCCGCAATGGACTATGTATCGGAAATCACAGCCAATGGCGAAGATATCGACATATCCATGAACAACATTGGCATATACAAAGGCTACCGTTTTACCCAGGCAGGATACGACGAAGACATGAAAGGTACCCATTTGGGGGTATATTATGACCCATGGGGAATTGCCATCACTTACATCGGCTACTTTCTGCTCTTTGTCTCACTCATCAGCATACTCGTCAGCAAGCGTAGCAACATACGCAAGTACTACCGCTTGGCCACGGACTCTACGTCCGCCCGTTTGGCAATCATCACCATGCTCATGATGTTGCCGTCATTGGGGCATCAAGCCAAGGCACAGGATTTGAAACCAATAGACAGCAACTTGGCAAACGACTTTGGCAAGGTCTGCGTACTCTATAACAGTCGCATCTGCCCCATCAACACCGTGGCTACTGCCTTTGTGACGAAGCTAAGCGGCAAACCGACATGGAACGGCATGACTGCCAACCAAATATTCTGTGGTTGGATATTCAACGTCTCCACTTGGGAAGAGGCCAAAATGATAGAGATTAAGAACGAAGAAGCCCAAAAGGTATTGGGCATCGACGGGAAATGGGCTTCCTTCAGCGACTTCTGGAACACCTACAATGAATATAAACTGGAGAAACCTCTCAAGGAAGCCTACCAGTCGGGCAATCAGAAAGCATTGAAGCAGCTGCGTGACGCTGACGAGAAATTCAACCTCATCCGTATGCTCTACAACGGCGAGTTGCTCAGGATGTTTCCATACAAGGACAAGACGGGAAAGTTCTCGTGGTTGGCACCAGGCGAGAAAAACCTACATGGCACGCTCCCTCCCAAGGAATGGTATTTCGTGAGAAAATCCATGGATTACCTGGCAGAAAGCATCATCATGAATGACGAGGCACGCGCCAAGACACTGACCAAGAAAATATACGACTACCAGCATATTCGCGGCAAGGAAGTGATACCTACCAGGGCTGCCATCCAAGCAGAACTCGCCTACACCACCATCAACACCCAAAGATGGCCTGTGATGGCATACCTCACCGTATCTATTCTGTTAGTCATCTTATCAACGACAAGCATTTCAGAACAGAACAGGAAAAGATGCAATATAGCCGGCATCACATTGCTCGGTATCATGCTTCTTCATACTACTGCCATCTTGGGCTTACGCTGGTATATATCGCACCACCTCCCGCTCTCCAACGGATATGAGACGATGCAATTCATGGCGTGGTCGGTTCTTCTCATCACATTATTGGCGAGGAGGAAATTCCACATCATCTTGCAATATGGTCCGCTGTTGGCATCCTTCGCCTTGCTGGTTGCCATGATAACGGACGGTAATCCGCAAATCACCCAGCTGATGCCTGTACTGCAATCTCCATTGCTTTCATTGCACGTGATGGTCATCATGTTCTCTTATGCACTCTTCGGACTCATGGCACTGATCGGCATACAGGGAATTGTCCTGCATTACAGAAAAGACCATACGGCAGAAGAAAAGTTGGCGGCAATGTCACATTTCCTGCTTTATCCGGCAATCGCCCTGTTGACAATAGGAATTTTCATCGGTGCCATCTGGGCCAACGTGAGTTGGGGAAAATATTGGAGTTGGGACTCGAAGGAAGTCTGGGCGTTAATCACTATGCTTATCTACGCTGCGCCCTTGCACAGCGAAATCGCCTGGATGAAGAAGCCTATACATGTACATATCTATATGCTTGCAGCATTCCTAAGTGTCCTCATGACCTACTTCGGAGTGAACTACTTCCTCACGGGAATGCACTCCTACGCACAATAAATCATATCGCAGTCAAAGTTTCAAATATTTGACTGCGTTTTTTTTATAAAGCAACAACAAATAAGTTGGTACGATTTCTCTGATAGTTAGACAGGCTATCTATCATAGTTAGATAGTCTAACTATCATAGTTAGGTAGTCTTTCCCAGTTAGATATGCAGCATTGCTCCTTTCAATGCTATGAAAAAAGCCGCCTCCCACCATTCGGGAAGCGGCTTTGTTATTTGCTATAGATTTTTCTTTACTTCGCATAAGCCACGCTGCGTACCTCGCGGATAACGGTGATCTTCACCTGTCCGGGATAAGTCATCTCGTTCTGAATCTTGGTGGCGATTTCGTCGGAGAGCTTGGTGCTCTGCTCATCGGTCATCTTGTCGGCACCAACAATCACACGTAGCTCACGACCAGCCTGGATAGCATAGGTCTTGGTAACGCCAGGATAGCTCATGGCGATGGCCTCAAGGTCGTTGAGACGCTTGATATAAGCCTCAACTATCTCACGACGGGCTCCGGGACGGGCACCAGAGATGGCATCACAAACCTGCACGATAGGAGCCAGCAAAGTGTTCATCTCCATCTCGTCGTGGTGGGCGCCGATGGCATTGCAGATGTCTGGCTTCTCCTTGTACTTCTCGGCAATCTTGGCACCATAAAGTGCGTGCGGCAGCTCGCTCTCCTCATCTGGCACCTTACCAATATCATGCAACAATCCGGCACGCTTGGCCTTCTTGGGATTCAAGCCCAGCTCAGAAGCCATCACTGCACAGAGGTTGGCAGTTTCGCGAGCATGCTGCAAAAGGTTCTGGCCGTATGACGAACGATACTTCATCTTACCGATGATACGAATCAACTCCGGGTGCAAGCCATGGATACCGAGGTCGATGGCCGTACGCTTTCCAGTCTCGATAATCTCGTTGTCGAGCTGCTTCTTCACCTTGGCTACCACCTCCTCGATACGGGCAGGATGGATACGACCATCGGCCACCAACTGGTGGAGAGCCAAGCGGCAAACCTCACGGCGCACTGGGTCGAAGGCAGAGATAACAATAGCCTCTGGGGTATCATCCACAACGATTTCCACTCCCGTGGCTGCCTCAAGGGCACGGATGTTTCGTCCCTCACGACCAATGATGCGGCCCTTCACCTCGTCGTTGTCGATGTGGAATACGCTGACAGAGTTCTCGATGGCAGTCTCCGTGGCCACTCGCTGGATGGTCTGGATGACAATCTTCTTGGCCTGCTGGTTGGCGTTGAGCTTGGCCTCGTCGATAATCTCGTTCACATAGCTGGCAGCGTCGAGCCTAGCCTGATCCTTCAAGCTTTCCACCAAGCGGTTCTTAGCCTCCTCGGCGCTCAGTCCGGAGAGTTCCTCCAGCTTGGCCTGCTCCTGCTTCTGCATCTTTTCGAGCTCTTGCTGCTTCACCGACAAGAGTTTCTTCTCGTTGTCCACACGCTGCTGGTTCTGCTCCACCTCCTGCTTGCGCCGTCCCAGCTCCTCCTGTCGCTGGTTGAGCGAGATTTCGCGTTGCTTGAGCTTGTTCTCGTTCTGCTGGATGCGCGAGTTGCGCTGCTGCACCTCCTTCTCCAGTTCGGCCTTCTTGTTGAGGAACTTCTCCTTCACTTCGAGAAGCTTCTTCTCCTTGACCACTTCTGCCTCTTTGTTGGCAGTCTCTATCATTTCGTTATATTTCCCCTTAATGACATAACGGAAAATTCCATACCCCGCAGCACCTCCCAAAACGAGGGCCACGAGAGCCACTATAATAGTTACTAACATTATATTATATATAAATTGGTTTGATAAATATTCTTATTTCAAAGCGTCTTCTATCTCGGATGTGAGCTTCTCAAGAATATCATTGTAGGGTGCCGTATCGTTTCGTCCCGACTCCTTCTCATATCTCAGGGCCACGTCGATGAGAGCCATATACAAGATTTCCTTGTCGCTCTTGCGACCCTTGTAAATCTTGGTATACGAATTGACGATTTCGTCGATCAACTTAGCTGATTTCCGATAATACTCCTCATCCTCCCGTGGAATCCTCACCGAGAGTTCCGTGTCATAGACGTGCAGCCGTATGAGTAATCTGTCTTGTTCTTGTTCTGCCATCGCTCCGATCTATACTATTCGCTCAGTAGCGTAATACACTTGTTGACATCCCTTATCATCTTGGCGATTCGCTTCTGCGTCGTCTCCATGTCAGTGTCAGAGATTGTCATCATCTTGGCCATTTTCAGGCTATTATAGTCATGCTGTGCCTGAGACAACTTATCCTCCAATACCTTGATTTTGGCATCGCGCTCATCCACCATATTATAAAGCTCCTCATTCTCCTGTTTGATTTCCTCAAACTTAAGAATCATCTGCCTCACTCTAGTGGCAAACGTATTGATTGTTTTCTCATTTGCACTCATCACCTTTTTGTTTTTGGCTACAAATTTAAGGGAATATTTTGAATAAAACAAATATTCTCCCGTTTTTTTTCATTTCCTGCCTTTTTTTGCCCTACTTGCCCATCTTCTTCTTGGCGGCCTCCACATCCTCATCGGATGGGCGCGGTTCCTTCTTGGCAAGCATCAGCACCTGGAATGTGAAGTCGGTGACCCACTGCTGGCTGAAGCCCAACCGCTTGTTGAGATGGCGCAGCTCCATCACCGTCTTCAAGACGCTGGCGTCGGTGTAGTCGTTCTTGGTGAAGATGTCCTCCACCGTCTTGGCAGTGAGCTTGTAGAGCGATTTCTTCATGAAGCCTGGCAGACGGAGCTTGAACTTCATCAAGTTGCCCATCAGCATCATCAAGTTCTGCGTAAAGTTCTGGAACTGGATGAGATAGACGTTCACGTCCTGCAACTTCTGGCAGTTCTTACGGATACTGGAATCTATCTCCTTGAAGAAAGAGTCGTCGGTGTCGTAGATGTCCTTCATCATCTTCTTTACCTGCGCCTTCTCGCCGATGCCAAGCCGATTGTTGACGGTAGGCACATGGAGGCTGGTCTTGAACACACGCAGGTCTGGCAGCATGGCCAGGTTGGTGATGCCCAACTGAGAGGCAAGCACAGCCTGGAAATACACCCTCACGAGAGTCATGTAGTCTTCCATGCCGCCCACCTTTTTATCGTCGTCCTTGCGGCCGAATAATTTTGCAAATATTCCCATTACTTGATTGATTAATGTAATTAAATTCTTCTCAAAAGTTTTGCAAAAATACAACAAATTCACAAAATACCCAAATTCAAGGGCTATTTTTTCACAGAAAACACACTTTTTACTGTTAAAAAAGAGATTTTATGTTATTTCGTTTTCCACTTTCAATATTTTTTAGTAACTTTGCCCCGTTTTAAAACAAGCATTTTCAAAGAACTCAACTAAGAAATAGAACAAACATGAAAGGAATCGTTTTAGCAGGAGGTTCGGGCACGAGACTCTACCCGATTACCAAGGGTATCAGCAAGCAGCTGATTCCTATCTTTGACAAACCGATGATTTACTATCCGGTCTCCGTGCTCATGCTGGCCGGAATCAAGGATATTCTTATTATTTCCACCCCATTCGACCTGCCGGGATTCCAACGTTTGCTGGGCGACGGAAGCGACTTGGGCGTGCATTTCGAGTATGCGGAACAGCCTTCACCCGACGGACTGGCACAGGCTTTCATCATCGGCGAGAAGTTTATCGGCGACGATAACGTATGCCTCGTCCTGGGCGACAACATCTTCTATGGTGCCGGTTTTACCGGACTTCTGAAGGAGAGTGTGAAGGCGGCAGACGAAGGACTGGCCAGCGTATTCGGTTATTATGTCAACGACCCTGAGAGATACGGCGTGGCAGAATTTGACGCGGAAGGCAACTGCCTCAGTATCGAGGAGAAACCAGCCGAACCGAAGAGCAACTATGCGGTGGTGGGCCTCTACTTCTACCCCAACAGCGTAGTGGAAGTGGCCAAGAACATCAAGCCAAGCGCCAGGGGAGAGTTGGAAATCACAACTGTGAACCAACACTACCTGGCAGAGAAGACCCTCAAAGTGAGAACACTGCAACGCGGTTTTGCCTGGCTCGACACGGGTACGCACGACAGCCTCTCGGAGGCCAGCACCTTCATCGAGGTAATCGAGAAGAGGCAGGGGCTGAAGGTGGCATGCCTCGAAGAGATAGCCTTCAAGCAGGGATGGATTGACAAGGAGCAGCTCAAGACCTTGGCAAAACCCATGCTGAAAAACGGCTACGGACAATATCTCATGGAAATTGCCGAGAGCTAACAATAAATCAGTCATCTATCATCAACGAAGAACTGAAGATATATAATAAAAGGTATAATAAAAAAACAACATTATTCGTAATGGAAGAAAACAAAAATTTAGAAATTGGCGGTGCCATCCAGGAGCAGGAGGAGAAGTCGGCGATTGACTTCCAGCTGATTTACACAACACTCATCCTCAACTGGAAATGGTTCTTGTTGTCTCTTGCCGTATGCCTCGGGCTGGGATATCTCTACCTGCAGTATGCCACCCCACAATACCAGTCTACCACCAAGGTGCTGATTAAGGACGACGACCAAAGCAAGAGCCGCAGAATGGGAAACAGCATGATTCAGAGTGCCGCCAACCTGGGCTTCATGTCAAACTCCAACGGTATCGACAACGAGATTGAGATCCTCTCTGCCCACGACTTGGCACAGCAGGCCGTATACGACATGAAGATTTATGTCAACTACTTCCATAAGAGCACTTTCAAAGACCAACTCGTATACAAGACACAGGAGATCAACGTTGACCTTGACAAGGAGCATCTCAAGAAGTTGAACGCCCCCATCAAATTGACCATCAAGAAGGAGGGTTCCAACTACAATGTAAAAGGGCAATACAATGTGCCTATAGATGCCTTTAGTTACGAAAAGGAGCCGGTGAAGTTTGAGCGCACATTCTCCAAGCTGCCTACTACCATCAGCACCCGAGTGGGTGTCATCAGCCTCACCCCCAACGGCAACTACAAGCTGAAGGAGGACGAGCCACTGAAGGTAGTCATCGTCTCACCAGAGATGGCGGCAGTGAAATATGCCAAGAACTTGACGGTGAGCCAGACTTCCAAGACAACAACCATCGCCGAGCTGGTGCTCAACGACGCCAATCCTCAGCGTGGCCTCGACTATCTCACTAACCTCATCAAGGCGTACAACCGACAGGCAAACGATGACAAGAACGAGATAGCCTACCGCACAGAACAGTTCATCAACAGCCGCTTGCAAAAAATCAACGCAGAACTGGGCAACACGGAAGGCCAACTCGAAAGCTACAAGAAGCGCAACAGCGTGGTGGAGCTGAAAATCAACGCTACAGCCTCTGTCAAGAACGCAGACGAGTTTGCGCAAAAGCTGAACGAGGCCAACACACAAGTGGAGTTGCTCAATGAGCTGGGCAAATACATGGACGAGCCCGGCAACAAATACCAGCCCATCCCATCCAACGTGGGATTGACCGACGAAAGTTCCACCTCGCTCATCAACGAGTACAACAAAATAGCCTTGCAGCGCAACCAGCTCTTGCATAGCGCCAGCGAGTCGTCCCCTACCGTGACACCTCTCACAGCTCAGTTGGACGACCTGACTTCTTCCATCAAGCGTGCGATGCGCCAGGCTCGATTGGGAATGGAAATACAGCGCAACAGCATCGCCAAGCAAGCTGAGCTGTATGCCGGGCAGATTGGCAGCTCGCCTGAGCAGGAGCGTGTATTGACCCAGATTGGTCGCCAGCAGGAAGTGAAGTCAGGACTCTACCTGATGTTGCTGGAGAAGCGCGAGGAAAACTCCATCTCTCTCGCCGCCACAGCCGACAAGGGCAAGGTAATCGACGCTCCATCGTTCGTTGGCAAGGTGAGCCCTAAGGGTATGATCATCATGCTGATAGCTCTGGTTCTTGGCATTGCCATCCCTGCGGGCATCCTCTTCCTCATCGAATTCTTCAAGTACAAGATTGAGGGCCATGAGGACGTGATAAAGCTGACAGACATCCCGCTCATTGCAGACATTCCGATGGCCAGCGACGCTGCCAAGAAAGAAGGTAAGGCCGACATCGTGGTCCACAAGAACGTGAACAACCTCATGGAGGAAATCTTCCGCGGATTGCGTACCAACATTCAGTTTATGCTGAAGAAGGACGAGAAGGTGTTGCTCTTTACTTCTTCCACATCGGGCGAGGGAAAGACTTTCGTGGCATCCAATGTGGGTATCTCTCTGGCCTTGCTTGGTAAGAAGGTAATCATGGTGGGTCTAGACATCCGCAAGCCTCGTTTGGCCGAGTTGTTCCAGATAGACAACCACCACAATGGCATCACCAACCTGATTGTTCACGACCACAATACATGGGGCGACATCGAGAAGCAGATTCTCTCCTCTGGTGTCAATAGCCACCTCGACCTCTTGATGGCGGGTCCGGTACCTCCTAATCCGGGTGAATTGGTGTCACGAGCCAGCCTCGATGACATCATCAACCAACTGAGAGAGCACTACGACTATGTCATCCTCGACACCGCACCTGTAGGATTGGTGAACGACAGCTTGCAGCTGGGCCGCTTGGCAGACATCTGCGTTTACGTTTGTCGTGCCGACTATACACCGAAGGCTAGCTTCGGCATGATCAATGGCCTGAAGCAGGAGAACAAGTTGCCTAACATGTGCATAGTGCTCAACGGCGTAGACCTCTCCCTGAAGAAACACAGCTTCTACTATGGCGTAGGCAAGTATGGCAAATACGGAAAGTATGGCAACTATGGAAGCTATGGTGGCTACGGTAAGTATGGCAAATATGGTAAGTATGGTAGCTATGGCCAGTATGGCAGCTACGGCAACTACAGCAACAGCCACTACGGTGTGGCCAACGACAACAGCATCAAGAAATAAACAGACAAACAATCAAGAACAAACATTTTATCATTAACTATAAAGAGAGTCTTTCTATGGGGCATAGAAAGACTCTCTTTAGATTAAAAACGAAGAGACTGACATTTATGGCAACAATCGCAGTAGATTTTGACGGAACCATCGTGACACATGAGTATCCGAAGATTGGTACAGAGATACCATTCGCCACCGAAACCTTGAAAATGTTGATCAAAGACCACCATCAACTCATCCTCTGGACGGTACGCGAGGGCAAGCTCCTAGAGGAGGCAATCGACTGGTGCAAGGAACGTGGTGTAGAGTTCTGGGCGGTGAACAAAGACTATCCCGAGGAAAGTCTGGAAAACAACAACCACTTCTCGCGTAAGCTGAAGGCAGACTGGTTCATCGACGACCGAGGCATAGGCGGACTCCCCGACTGGGGTGAAATTTACCAAATCATCACCAACCACACGAGCTATCGCCGCTTGCTGAAACAGAAGTTTGGCGAGCAGCAGGAAGCCCCCAAGAAAAAGCATTGGTGGAGCAGAGGATAAAAATAAAGACAGTTATGTCTTTACAGGCGGAAGAACAAAAAAAAGGTGTGTCACAAATCGTGGCACACCTTTTTTATAAAAACCATAAATTCAATTAAATAATTCAATCTGAATTAGAAGAACAAGTAGCGGTTGTCCACTACATGGGCGTTCTGATAAAGCTCGTTCATGAAGTTGCCGGCATACTGCATAGTCTTCTGACGACACTTCTGGATGTAAGCCTTCTCATCATACTTCACAGGACGATTGCTCTTGGCCGTTACCTGGAAGAGATAAACACCGGCGTTGCCCTTGACAGCCTTAGCAGAGAAAGCGCCCTTCTTGGTGGCAGAAACCGCACCCGAGAGAGAAGCCTCGCTGGCACCAGTGGCTGCTATGAACACAGGAGCAGCGAAAGTAATCTGGTTGACAGAAGAAATCTTTCCGCCCTTGGCCTTAGCTGATGCAATGCTCTTCACACCATTGAGCTTGGCCATAATCTGCTCGGCCTTCTTGTCTTTCACCACTTCAGCTTTCACCATTTCCCTAACCTGAGAATCATTCAAGTCGCGATAACCGATGCGGTGAATCTTGTTGAGCACAACTACCAGCAAGTGGTTGTTGTCACCACACTCGTAGAGAGGAGAAACGGTGCCTTCCTTGCTGTCGAACACCCACTTCAAAGCGTCACGCGTAGCATGAATGTTGGCCAAGTAGTGGGCGGAAGTGGTCACATCGTTCAACTCCTGCACAGAGTAACCATTCTTAACGGCATTTTTCAAGAGATCGTCGGCATTCTGATTGGCACTTACGAAGCTAGAGAATTTGTTGTAAGCCGAGCGGTAAGTGGCCTGAGAGAAGTCGATAGGCTTCTTGATGACAGCAGCAGTATACTTGCTCACCATGGCCTTGCGATCCAATACCTGAAGAATCACGTAGCCCTGGGCCATCTGAAGCTCGTTCAGAGAGTTGACGGCAGCGGTGTTCAAAGTATTGATGAAATTCTTGTTGTCCTTGTCCAAAGACTGGGCGAACTCATATTGGCGAGTTGTCAACCAAGCCTTTTCGCCAGTCTGGCCATACTTCTTGGCGATAACCTCGAAATCTGCACCACCGGCGATGGCACCATGGATGGAGTCGGCCTTGGTCTTGGCCTCCTCGAGAGACTTGCCAGCCACCTGTATGACACGATACTGCACAGAGTCAGGCAATTCTTGCTTGGCCACCAACTTGACAACGTTCAATGTATTGTCGGCAGCATTGGCCTTCACAGCAGAAGTTGCACCTACAGCCATGGAATCGAGCAGGGCGGCGATGTCCTGAGAGAAAGCCGACTTGCTTACGGGGATACCCAAGTAAGCTACAGAAGAAGCCGACTTGCGAACCACTTCGGTAGGGTCGGCGGCTGCGAGGAGCTGAGTATGATAGTCGGCGAACTCCTTGTTAAGAGCTGCACGGTCGGCCTGGGAAGCCTTCACCTCAACATCCACATACTTGATGTCGCGGCTCTCTACCGACTGCTTGAAACGAGCCTTCAGCTCATCATACTTAGCCTTCAAGTCGCTCTCAGAAACCTGCACCTTGTCGTCCTGGATATCAGAGTAAGGGAAAGCAGCCAACTGAATCTGGCTCTCCTCGTTCTCCTCCTTGAAAGCCATCTTGGCCTCCACGGGGTTTGACAAGAAGCAGCCAGCAAGAAGAGCCTGGTACTTCTGGGCCAAGGTCTGCTGGCGAAGTGTCTTCTCGATGAAATTCCAATAGTTGTAAATCTTTGTGTACTGCTCAACCATCTGTGCATTGGCTGACGGATTGGCCTTCTGTGCCTTGTAGTCGGCCAAGAACTTCTGGAGAGAAGAAGCGTCGAAACGCCCAGTTTGCTGGTTGACGAATGGAGTCTGCTGGAGCAATGGACTTGTACCGGCCTTCAAGATGTCCTGAAGCTCGGTGTTTGTAACAGTAAGACCTAGCTTGGAGGCCTCCTTGGCATAGATGCGGTTCTGGATATAAGAGTTCCAGACCATATCTTTCACCTGATTCATTTGCTCTTCGGGAAGGTTTTCCTGTCCCTGTTGCATTTTAATAACGTCCGAATACTCATCCACGAGCTTCTGGAAGTCCTGCACATTCACCTTCTCGCCTAGCACCTCTCCGATTTGCTGGCGCTCGTTGTTCTTAGCGGAATCACACGAACGGAAAGCTTCCTCGGCAATGAATGCGAAAAGGCCAAAACTGATGATACAAACCAGTATCACGCCTCTTTTTCTAATTTTTCCTAATGCTGCCATTACGTTTTAATTTTTATTTTATTTTATTTTTTTCGCTAGAGTGTCACTTGACAAAAGGAGAATCCACCCCATAATCAGCCAATTGAGTGCAAAAATACAAAGAAAATACGAGAAAAGGGAATTTTTTGGTATCTTTTTTGGCTATTTGACCAAAAAAGCCCCAAAATTCCCTTCCTATCCACAACTATTTGATGATGTGGAGTTTCACGAGTTCTATTTTGCGCGAGGTTGACTTGATAATCTTGAATTCGAAATCACCAAACTTCACTTCCTCATTGAGCTTGGGAAAGCTCTGATATTCATGCAGAATGAGCCCGCCTACCGTCATGTACTCGTCACTGTCCGGCAAGTCCAGGCCGAACATCTCATTCACCTTGTCTATCTCCAGACGGGCCGAGAGCACGTAGTCTCCGTCCTCCGTTTTCTTAGCCACATACTTGGTGGAATCGTGCTCGTCCTCGATGTCGCCGAAGATTTCCTCCACGATGTCCTCCAGACTCACCAAGCCACTGGTTCCTCCAAACTCATCCACTACAATGCCTACCGACTTCTTCTGCTGCAGGAAAATCTGCATCAGCTTTTGCGCCTGCATCGTCTCGGGAACGAAGGTCAACTGGCGGATATGATCTTGCCAATGGGGTGGATTATGGAACAACTCGGAGCTATGAATGTAGCCCACGATATGATCGATGTCTTCCCTGTAGACGATAATCTTGGAGTTGCCGCTCTCTATGAATTTTTGGCGAAGTTCCTCTAGTGTAGCCTGCTCCTCAACTGCCTGAATCTCAGTACGTGGTTTCATACAGTCTCTCACCTTACAGTCGGAGAAATCTAGTGCGTTCTGGAAAATCTTGACCTCGTCGTTGATTTCGTCCTCATTCGAAGCGTTGTCGATGCTCGACTGAACCAGATAGTCGAGATCGACCTTGGAAAAGCCGTCGTCACCCGTCTCGTCGTCCATCTTCATACCCACTAGGCGCAAGATGCACTTGCTGCAGAAGGTACTGAATTTGCTGACAGGCCACAAAACCACGTAGCATAGAAAAGCCAAGGGACAGAAAATCGTCAAAAGACGATTGGGGTTGGCCTTGAAAAGCGTCTTGGGCAGGAACTCGCCTGTGAATAACACTATGAGCGTGGAGAGGATGGTGTCTGCCGGTACGGTAAACGTCACATCCATCCCCCTGAACAAGGTGTTGTCAAAAAGCTCTGCTATCAAGATACCATAGACCACCAGCGCAATGTTGTTGCCCACCAGCATAGTGCTGACAAAGCCGTTGGGATGGTTGTAAAACAAGGAAATGATACGTTGCGTAAAGCCGTTTTTATCCTTGTCCATCTCCGCCAACATACGGTTGGAAGAAACGAAGGCTATCTCCATTCCGCTGAAGAATGCTGAAAAAATCATCGTGAGAACAATTCCCACGTAAACGCTAATATGAACAGATTCTGCCATTTTAATTTCTCTATATTTGTCAGTGCATGAGCGGAATGGTGTTCGCACGTTGGGGTGCAGCTGGTTTTCGGAGCGTCTCCTTCACCGAGTCGGGCTTGTTGGTCAGGGTGTCAGAACCATTTCCTCCTCCCGTCAGGTCACCTCGCTCAAAGCTACCTTTGGAATTACTTACATAATAGCGTGTCATCTTCTCGTCGCTCCAGAAATGGGTACCCTCAAGGGTTCTCTCGGGAGTGACAAGCCGGCTGAAAACGTCGCTAGACAGCTCATGCTTGTTTTGGTCCCATGTGAGTTGCTGGCTCGTGTAGCGCAGTCCGTCCTTGGTAAGCACCCTCACCCTTCCATAAAGTCTCCACACCTTCAGCTGGTCGTAATAGAACGCTGTGTCGGCCTGGATGTAGCTGTTGATATGGAATTTCTCGTCAAACTGTTCGAGAAAGATACCTTTATGGAAAATCCAGAGCGAAGGGTTCTTATTGGTGTTTACCTCCCAACGCTCCGTGACGATGCGGTATTTGATGACACCCGAGTCACTTATCAGCGTATTCACCCCATACGATGTCATCATCGCCACCGAGTCCTGCGGACGGATGGCGGCAGCAGTGTGCTCCGTCTGGTTCTGGCATCCAGCCAGCACCAGAAACATCAGCACGCAAATGACCCAAGCATTTTTCATTTCACACCTATTATTATATAATATAAGGGAAAGATTATTCCATCTTCCACTTCTTAAACCAATCTTCGTTGAACGTGAAACCTATGTTAAGACGGAAATAGTTTTCCTTAATGAGTCCCTTGGCAGAGCTTCTCACCCACTGTCCGCTGATGTTGAGCTGCGAACGGTTATTGTAGGAGTTCATAATAGGAATGCCGAAACCAGCACTCACTGAGAGTTCCTTGGGGCCGTCTACGCCGTTTACCTTATAATAAGGCGTAGCATAGCTGGCTCCCAAGCGATAGGCCACACGCTTGAAGAAAGCACGGTTGCGCTCGCCGTAACAATACTGGGCACCGAGGTTGAGCTTATGGCGATTCTTGTAGACACCACTTTCCAGGAAATACTTGGAACCGTCGAAGCTAGGATAGCCGAGGGCACCCCACTTCTGCAAAGTATAGTCCAAACCCACTTTCAACTGGCCGTTGTGGTTCCACATCAAACCAGCTCCAATCATAGTGGGCAACTGGTAGGCCTTAGGGATGGAAAAAGAAAGCGTATCTGCCGTGCCGGTCTGAGAGTTGGACGAAATGATGTTCATGTCGGCCGATGCTCCGAGATTGTGCTTGGGAGAGAAAGTGACACCCACAGTCAGCCAGTCTTTCTTACTCACCTGATGGGTATACTGCACACCCAAGTCTAACTTGTAGCTGTTCACACGAGTGCTATAGCTGCGAATCAACGACTTGTAAGCCGAGTTGCTGTAAGAGTTGGACACATATTTGGTATAATTTCCCCAAAGATAAGAGAAATTCACACCCACCGACAAACCAGCGACTGGCGACCAACCTGCACCAACGTAGGCCTGGTGGAAGCCACCCTCGCCATGGTAAGTGTTGGTATAATAAGCATCCTTTTCTGTCGGGTTCACCCAGTTGGTGTTAGAATAGTCGTAGCCAATATTAGTGAAGGGGATGACGCCGAAGCTCATACCTACATGGGGCAAAAGGCGAAATCCAGCGACAGCATACTCAAAGTTGGCATTCTTGGCGTTCTTCCTCACCCCATTCTCCTCGAAATTGATAATCTGTCCGGAAATGCCTGCGTCAAAGATGAAAGTCATGGAATCGAGACTGGCATAAGAAGCCGGGTTGAGGTAGTTGATCTGGTTATGCTCATGAAAACCAAGACCTACACCATTCATTCCGCGATTGAAACCAGAGGTCTGGTCTGACAACACACCTAGACCATACTGGCTGTATGGAGAATTGGTACCGCTTTGGGCATTGACCAAAAGAGTGGAACCCAACAAGAGGGCTGCTAAGATAAATTTTCTCATTTATATATAAATCAGTCAAAATTATATTCAGAGTGCAAAAGTATTAAAAAAAATCTAGAAAAAAGAAGGATAATCCAAAATAATAAGTTATTTTTGCATCGTGAAACGAATTAAGTATATTTTCAGCGTCATTTTAGCAGTTATTTTAACCAATTTAACGACTATTGTGACTGCGCAGGATTTCCCGGAGGGTAACGTCTTGGACAAATCTGCGCAAAACAATCGTGCAGATGAGGAAGCCACGGCCTGGCTCGACTCTGTGGACATATCGCTCCTGACCTGTGGCCCAGGACAAGAAGTGTGGTCATACTATGGCCATTCGGCACTCCGCATCGAAGACAGGGCGCATGGCACTGATGTGGCCGTCAACTGGGGCATGTTCAGTTTCCGACAGGACTACTTTGTACTGCGGTTCGTGTTCGGACTCACCGACTACCAGATAGGCATCTATCCGATGACCGACTTCCTGGCCGAATACTCCTCGGAAAGCCGATGGGTGCGCCAGCAGCACATCCGCCTCTCACGGAGCGAAAAACTTGAGATTCTCAAAGCCATCGAGGAAAACGACAAGCCAGAGAACCGCACCTACCGCTACAACTTCTTCTACGACAATTGTACGACAAGGGCGCGCGACATGATTCTCTCCCACTTGGGGAAGAACGCCACCAACTTCAAAAACGGCGACTCCAATTCCACCTACAGGAAAGAGATTCACCGATGGAACGAGAACCATCGATGGGCACGCTTCGGCAACGACCTGTTGCTGGGTTACCCCGCCGACTTGTCCATCGACAAGAAGGAATGGGAATTCCTACCCGAGAACCTTATGAAAGACTTCGATGCAGAAATGCGAAAAGACGGCAAAAAGCTGGTGGACGGCAGTTCTTATCTCATAGCCCCCCAGACTGAAGTTGCAGAAGCAGAGCCCATCGTCCCGAAAGACGTATTTTGGGGGATACTTGTGGTAGTTCTTGGACTCACCATTGCGGAAGGCATCAGCAAAAAGAACTTTTGGTGGCTCGACACCATTCTGATGACGGCTACCGGACTGCCGGGACTGATACTCTTGGCCATGGTCTTCTCCCAGCACCCCACCGTGCAGGTGAACCTCCAGTTGTTGATACTCAACCCCCTCAACCTCCTCTTCGTCTGGCAGGTAACACGAAAGGCCCGCAAGGGAGAAGAGCATTGGTATGCCCACGTGTGGTGGATACTCGCCGGTCTGGCCATCGTATTACATTTCAAGCAGGACTATGCCGAAGGTATGAACATTTTGGCACTCTCTTTGCTGCTAAGGAGCAACAAACAAGATTTCAAGCAACTTATCCTTAAGAGGAAGAAAAAGAATTAACGAGAACAAAAGTATGGTAAACAAATACATCACCGCCCTTTTGGTTGTCTTGGCGGCAACCGGCATGGAGACGCAGACTTATCAGCAGGCGCTGAAGTTTGCGCTCGCTGATGTATCTTACGACGAATTCATCCAGCAACCCGAGGCGAAGGCCCTGGAGGAGGACATCCTCTGCGCCATCAAGGCCTTCAAGGAAGTATCGGAGGAGGAGAACGCCGCCAAATACCCATACCACCAAGCTGCCAATATCCGTATCGCCCTGTCTGACATTCTGACAGACAGGCACTCTCATATTTATTTTTACCCCATAGCTGCCTACAAGTACAAGGCACCCTATGGGAGCATTGTTATCCGAGGTCCCGACTGCTGATTTCTATGCCTTTTGCCAGGAAAATGATAAGAAACATCACCAAAAAGGTAATAATTGGCAAAACATGGCAGATTTACAAATATTTTTTGTATTTTTGCAAAATTATTTAAAAAGCAGAGAGGGAGGGTAAGAAAAACCTCCCCCCGACCAACGCATCGAATAACAATAAAAAAATAAATATACACAATGAACTTTAATAAAATTCTTCAATCATTGTTTGGCAACAAGTCAACCCGAGATATGAAGTTGATTCAGCCAATCGTAGAGAAAATCAAAGCGGAATATCCCAAGGTGAATGCCTTGAGCAACGACGAACTCCGCGCTAAAACCAAGGAACTCCAGAAGTACGTGCAGGAAGCAGCCAAGGAGGAGAAGGCTAAGATAGCCGAACTCAAGGCCAAAATTGAGGACACCCCCATCGACCAGCGCGAAGGCATCTTCAACCAGGTAGACAAACTGGAGAAAGAGGCACTCGACAAGTACGAGGTGGCACTCAACGAGGTTTTGCCTCAGGTATTCGCCATCGTGAAAGATACCGCCCGCCGCTTCGCTGAGAACGAGGAGACAGTGGTGACCGCTACCGATTTCGACCGTGAGTTGGCCTCCAATCCTGCCAACGACTTCGTGACTATCGAAGGCGACAAGGCCATCTATCACAACCACTGGACTGCCGGAGGCAACGACACCAAGTGGGAAATGATCCACTACGACGTACAGCTCTTCGGTGGTGTGGTTCTGCACCAGGGAAAAATTGCTGAGATGGCTACTGGTGAAGGTAAGACCCTCGTAGGTACCACACCTATCTTCCTCAACGCACTGACAGGCAATGGTGTACACGTAGTGACCGTAAACGACTATCTGGCCAAGCGTGACTCCGAGTGGATGGGACCTCTCTACATGTTCCATGGTCTCTCAGTAGATTGCATCGACAAGCACCGTCCTAACTCCGACAATCGTCGCAAGGCCTACCAGGCAGACATCACTTTCGGTACCAACAACGAGTTTGGCTTCGACTATTTGCGCGACAACATGGCCACAAGCCCCGACGACCTCGTGCAGCGTCAGCACAACTATGCCATCGTCGACGAGGTTGACTCCGTGTTGATTGACGATGCCCGTACACCATTGATTATCTCCGGTCCTATTCCAAAGGGCGACGACCAGATGTTCGAGGAATACCAGCCATTGGTAGAGAGACTCTATGAAGTGCAGCGCAAGCAGGCCACCGAGTTGCTCGCCGAGGCCAAGAACAAGATTAACGAAGGCACCAAGACCAAGAACCAGCAGTTGACCGAGGAAGGTTTCCTCGCCCTCTACCGCTCCTTCAAGGCTCTGCCCAAGAACAAGCCATTGATCAAGTACCTCTCTGAGGAGGGCATCAAGGCCGGCTTGCTGAAGACCGAAGAATACTACATGGCCAACAACAACCGCGAGATGCCCAAGGCCGTAGAGCCTCTCTACTTCGTGGTAGACGAGAAGTTGAATTCCGCCGACCTCACCGACAAGGGTACCGAGTGGCTCGCCAAGCAGGTGAACGACAAGGAACTCTTCGTGTTGCCAGACATCACGAGCCAGATGAGCGCCCTGGAGGCACGCACCGATTTGGACGATCAGGCCCGTCTCGACATTAAGGACAAGTTGCTGGCCCACTATGGCGTGCAGAGCGAACGCGTACACACCTTGCAGCAGTTACTGAAGGCCTACACCATGTTCAACAAGGACGATGAGTATGTTGTGATGGACGGCCAGGTGAAGATTGTGGACGAGCAGACAGGTCGTATCATGGAGGGACGACGCTGGAGCGACGGTTTGCACCAGGCCGTGGAGGCCAAAGAGCACGTGAGAGTGGAGGCTGCCACACAGACCTTCGCAACCATCACCCTACAGAACTACTTCCGTATGTACCACAAGCTTGCTGGTATGACCGGTACGGCAAGCACCGAGTCGGGTGAGTTCTGGGACATCTACAAGCTCGACGTAGTAGAGATTCCGACCAACCGTCCCATCGCCCGCAAGGACCTTGACGACCGTGTCTACAAGACAGCCCGCGAGAAGTATCGCGCCGTAATCGACGAAATCGAGGAAACACGCAACGCTGGCCGTCCAGTATTGGTAGGTACCACATCCGTAGAGATTTCAGAGTTGCTGAGCAAGATGCTCAAGATGCGCAACATTCCTCATAATGTATTGAACGCCAAACTCCACCAGCAGGAGGCTCAGATTGTGGCCGAAGCAGGTCGCTCCACTAACGGCAAGGGTGCCGTAACCATCGCCACCAACATGGCCGGTCGTGGTACCGACATCAAGTTGACTCCCGAGGTGAAGGAGGCAGGCGGTCTTGCCATTATCGGTACGGAGCGTCATGAGAGCCGTCGTGTAGACCGCCAGTTGCGTGGTCGTGCAGGTCGTCAGGGAGACCCAGGTTCATCCGTGTTCTACGTGTCATTGGAAGACAAACTGATGCGTCTCTTTGCCAGCGAGCGCATCGCCAAGGTGATGGACCGTCTCGGTTTCGAAGACGGCGAGCGCATCGAGAGTCCGATGATCAGCAAGAGCATCGAGCGCGCACAGCGCAAGGTGGAGGAGAACAACTTCGGTATCCGTAAGCACCTCCTGGAGTATGACGATGTGATGAACCGCCAGCGCACCGTGATTTATGAGAAACGCCGCCACGCCTTGATGGGCGAGCGCATCGGCATGGACATCGCCAACATCATCTGGGACCGTGTATTGAACATCGTCAACAACAACGACTTCGAGGGTGCCAAGGAACAATTCCTTAAGATACTCGCCATGGAGATTCCATTCACCATGGAGGAATACGAGAATGGCCGACGCGAGGATTTGGCCGAGCGCGCCTTCCAGGAGGCTATGGCAACCTTTAAGCGCAAGACCGACCGCATCCAGGCTACAGCCCTGCCTATCGTCAAGCAAATCTACGAGAGCCAGGGAGCCATATATCAGCGCATCATGGTACCATTCACTGATGGCAAGCGCATGTACCAAATCTCCTGCAACCTCAAGGAGGCTTACGAAAGCGAGTCGAAAACTGTGGTGAAGGAGTTTGAGAAGAACGTGGTACTCCACATCATTGACGATGACTGGAAGGAGAACCTCCGCAAACTCGACGAGCTGAAGCACTCCGTACAGAACGCCAGCTACGAGCAGAAGGATCCTCTCTTGATCTTCAAATTGGAAAGCGCCAAGGTTTGGGACGCAATGATCAACGACATGTACGACCGCATCGCCAGCATCCTGATGCGCGGCCAGATTCCAGCCGTAGAGGAGGAAAAGCCCGTACAACAGGCTGCCCCAGAGCAGCACCCACAGCAGAACTACGTGGAGAGCAAGGTGGATCTCGACGCTGAGCGCGAAGCCCAGGAGGCTGCAGCCAACCAGGACACTCGCGAGAACGCAGAGGCCAACCGCACTCCTTATCGCGCCGAGCACATGCCTCGCCCCAACGACCCATGTCCATGCGGCAGCGGCAAGAAATTCAAGAACTGCCACGGCAAAAACCTGTAATCAAAGATGATGCTTTCTATATATAATAAGGCATAAGAGAAAAGGCATCATTATAAATAATGAAGGAAATACCTGGATATGATGGTCGGCTCATCATTTCTAGGTATTTTCTTATTTAATGGCACCATTGCTGTCAAGTTGCAAAAATTAATTAGTAATTTTGCATCCATAAAACAAATTTGAAATGAAATTATCTGAACTCAAGACTGGCGATAGCGGCGTTATCGTCAAAGTAGCAGGCCATGGTGGTTTCCGAAAGAGAATCATCGAAATGGGATTCATCAAAGGCAAGAAAGTGGATGTACTCCTAAACGCCCCTTTGCAAGACCCTGTGAAATACAAAATCATGGGCTACGAGGTGTCGCTCCGTCACAGCGAGGCCGACCACATCGAGGTGGTGTCACTCAACGAAGCCGAGCAAGACGAAGAACTCAACAAGGCAAACCACAACGGAATCAACCAAGTGAAAGATTCCCAGATTATAGACTACTCAGAACTTGACGAACAAGCCCTTGGCGACAAGATGCTCGTGGCCAAGAAAGAGGCGGAACGCTTGCACCATGTCATCAATGTGGCACTGGTGGGAAACCCCAACTGCGGCAAAACATCTCTCTTCAACTTCGCTTCCGGTGCTCATGAAAGAGTGGGCAACTACAGCGGAGTGACTGTGGATGCCAAAGTGGGAGAAGCAGAATACAATGGCTACCACTTCAACTTGGTCGACCTCCCTGGCACCTACTCCCTGTCGGCTTACTCCCCGGAGGAACTGTATGTGCGCAAGCAGCTCATCGAGCACACCCCCGACATCGTGATCAATGTGCTCGACACCAGCAACCTGGAGCGCAACCTCTACCTCACCACCCAGCTGATCGACATGCACATCCGCATGGTATGTGCCCTCAACATGTTTGACGAGACTGAGAAACGCGGCGACAGCATCGACTACGACAAGCTCGGTGAGCTCTTCGGCCTCTCCATGATTCCTACCGTCTTTACCAATGGCCGGGGCGTTGACAAGCTTTTCGATACGATTATCAAGCTCTATGAGACCAAGGAGGACACCAATCCCCACTATCGCCATATCCACATCAACCACGGGCATGAGATAGAGCACGGCATCGAACATATCCAGAAGTACCTGAAGGCCGACGACTCCATCCGCCAACGCTACTCTACCCGATATCTCAGTATCAAACTCTTGGAGAACGACAAGGATGCCGAGCAATACGTCAGCCAGTTCAATACAGCCAAAGACATCTTCGCAGCTCGCGACGAGGCAGCCAAGCGCGTAAAGGAAGAAACACTCGAAGACAGCGAGACGGCCATCATGGATGCCAAGTATGGCTTTATCCATGGCGCCCTGGAAGAGGCAGGTTATGCAACTGGCAATGCCAAGGACACCTACCAGGTGACCCACCTCATCGACAGCGTGATTACCAACAAGTATGTAGGTTTCCCCATCTTCATCCTCCTGCTGTTCATCATGTTCTCCGCCACCTTCGTGCTGGGCGAGATTCCCAAGGGATGGATTGAGGACGGCGTGGCGTGGCTCGGTGAATGGATCAGTTCCACGATGCCAGAGGGTCCCGTCAAAGCCATGCTCGTGGATGGTGTCATCGGCGGTGTGGGAGCTGTCATCGTCTTCCTTCCGCAGATTCTCATCCTCTACTTCTTTATCTCCTACATGGAGGACTCCGGCTACATGGCCCGCGCCGCCTTCATCATGGACAAGCTGATGCACAAGATGGGGCTGCACGGCAAGTCGTTCATCCCGCTCATCATGGGCTTCGGCTGCAACGTGCCTGCGGTGATGGCTACCCGAACCATAGAGAGCCACCGCTCCCGCCTCATCACCATGCTGATATTGCCATTGATGAGTTGTTCGGCCCGCCTGCCTATCTACATCATGGTTATCGGAACGTTCTTTGCCCTGCAATACCGTTCGCTCATCATGATTTCCTTGTACTTGACAGGCATCGTGATGGCAGTCATCATGAGTCGCATCTTTGCCTCCTTCGTGGTCAAGGGCGAGGACACGCCGTTCGTGATGGAGCTGCCGCCTTACCGCTTCCCCACATGGAAGGCCATCGGCCGGCACACTTGGGAGAAAGGCAAGCAGTACCTGAAGAAGATGGGAGGCATCATCCTCGTGGCCAGCATCATCGTCTGGGCACTCGGCTACTTTCCCCACAATGAGGAACTGGACAACCAGGCGCAACAGGAACAGAGTTTCATCGGAAGAATCGGTAAGACCATCGAACCCGTGTTCCGCCCTCAGGGCTTCGACTGGAAGCTCGACGTAGGTTTGATTTCAGGCGTGGGTGCCAAGGAGATTGTAGCCTCCACGATGGGGGTGCTTTATAGCAACAACGACAGTTTCAGCGATGACAACGACTATAATGACGAGGACGGCAAGTACGAGGTACTGAAGAAACAGATGACAAGCGACATGAAGAAGACCTATGGCTATAACGATGCCGAGGCTACATCGAAGGCGACGCTCACGGCATTCTGCTTCCTGCTCTTCGTGCTGCTCTACTTCCCCTGCATCGCCACCATCGCTGCCATCAAGGGCGAGACAGGCAGCTGGAAATGGGCAGGATTCGCCGCAGGCTACACCACGCTCTTGGCGTGGGTGGTGTCGGCGATAGTCTTCCAGTTAGGAAGCCTGTTCCTATAATTCAGCAATACGCTATACACAATAAAAGCTCACAAGACTGTTTTTTATCTTGCGAGCTTTTTTTATTTTACTTCAGTTTGGGCTTCAATTCGTCGGGCGAATCCTTGGTATACATATCAACCGCAGGAGCCGACTTCGTGAAGAGGTCTTCGATGATTTGCTTATCAAGCGACAGGCCGGGGTTGAATTCCCCGCTCGTCATATAGCTCAGGATGGCTTTCCGCATCTGCGCCGCCACCAGGCGATGCGACAAGTCGCTCTTCAAGTCCATCGTGGTTATCAGCAGCTTGCCCTTCCCTACCTTTGCCTCCACCATCATGCCGAGCTTGCGGCTCACATGCCAGGTGTCTATCGGCTGGATGGCAGGCTGGTAGTCCCCCGGCAGCTCGCGGAGGTTCATCACTTGCGCCTTGTTCAGAAGCTCCCACCAGTTGAGGTTGGCCCAGTCATCTGTGGGAAACCACTTGAAGAGCGGATGACTCTTGTCGATGGCGGCACCCGTGGTATGGGGCGGACGCATTTTAAACCAGCTCGTATTCCAGAACACAGGCAGGTAAGTCTGCTTCACGTCCTCGCCCATCTTCACCTTTCCTGCCGCCAGCAGCAACACCTTGCCCCCTTTCTGCAATACCTTGCATGCCCGGGCATCGAGCGAGTCGGCGATATAGATGTCCTTCGCCTCCGGCATCTCCACCTTGGACGGATACACCCAGAAGTCCCAATGATTACGGGCCTCGGGGGCATTCGAGGCCTTGACCTTCACCTCCAAAGTATATCGGGAAGGACAGGGCAGCTGCAAACAAGAAACCTGCACCTTGCCGAGGTCTAAATTCTTGCCAAGAGGAATCTCTTGCCTTTCCGGCCCCAAGGAAGCGGAAGCATATACCTTTCCCTCTGCGTCCTTGATGACATACGCAGCCTCCGCACCCTGCAACGGCTCGCGGTAAGCATTGTAGAGTTCCACGGGTATCTGCACTTTATCTTCACTGGAGAACACGAACTTAGGGAATCTTGCCAAGGGCACGACGGGCGAACAGAACTCCGTCCAGTCCTTTGCGTCGCAATAGCCCTTTTCCTTCCAATGCACATTGAGCACACCCACGAGAGCCGTACCCTGACCGCTATAGTCATTCAAGCCCAAGAGTTGGAAGCCAGCATAGTCCTTGGTTCGCAAGTTGCGCTCAAGGTCATACTTGTAAGCCAAGGTCTGCAACTTGCCACTGGCATGGAGAAACTTCCCAGCCTGGCCCACCATACCGTTGTCGCGCAGCAAGTCGGCGAATATCTCGAAGTTGCGTGCCTTGTAAGCTCCCGTATATAGCGAAGTCTCCTTCAGGTCGGGGAAAGCACACCACTGCCCCATCTCGTGGGTCAACCTGGGTTCCTTCACGTCGAAGGTGACAGGCGTACGCCCTTTCTGTACCACCTTCACCATGTCATCGTCGAAGTCATCCTCCGATTGTGGCGCATGGTTATCCCAGTCCAATCCCCGGGCGCCACCTTTTACATGATACTCACTTTTCGGGTCCCAAGCCCATCCGCCACCTACGGAAGCGCCACAATACACCCGGCGCTTGTCGTCCGACATTTTCCAATAGTCCACAAAGTCACCAGTCCACTTCACCCAGTTGCCGGCAGGTTCGTTGCCGGCGGCAAGCATGCAGAAGGACGGGTGATTGCCATATTGCTCCACCATGCGCTGCGTCTCCTGCAAGAGATATCGGTCGATGCTCATGCCGTTGCCCAACTTCACGCCATGGTTGGGCCATGACGGGCCTTCGGGCTGAAGATAAATGCCCACCTTGTCTGCAGCCGTGAATGCAGCCTCGGGCGGACAATAGGAATGGAAGCGCATCATATTGAGTCCGTATTCCTTGCACTTTCTGAAGATACGAAGCCAGGAAGCCTCATCGGTCGGAGGATAGCCTGTCTCCGGGAAGCAGCAGTTGCCTACCGTCCCACGGATCCAAATCTTCCTGCCGTTCATATAGAACTGGCGGTCCTTGATGCTTATCCGACTCATGCCAAAGGTGGTGCTCACCGTGTCTTTGCCCGTCACGGCGGTGAGCTTGTAGAGATTCGGATGGAACTCATCCCAGAGTTTCACGTCCTCCCCCATCGGGATGACTACAGAATACTTGCAGTCGGCTCCTTGCGGCACCTGCTTGTAGACATAAGATTTGCCTGACACATCAAACGAGAAATCGCGCTTGGCATCGGACTTTCCCACAACCTCCATCTCCACCATAATCTGCTTCTTCTCCACATCTGGATATACTTGCAGATTGCGGATATATTGCTGCGGCCGGGCTTGCAGTTCAATTCTTCCCACGATGCCGTTCCAGTTGCCTTGCGTCTGGTCGGTCACGCTGTGCGAGTCCTGCCCCACACATACGTTTTCGATGCCATTATACACTTTGATGCTGATTTCATTGTCACTGCCATATATAATATAAGGTGTGACATCAAACTCATGCGGTACGCTCAAGGAAGAATCCCGGCCAGCCAACTTGCCATTGACATAGACGGAGGTCTCGATATGAGGTCGCTCCAAATAAAGAATGACCCGTTGCTTCTTCCATTCCTTCGGCACGAAAACCGTCTTGCGGTACCACGCATTGCCGATGTAATGCTTTTCGGGAGTGAGGAAGAAAGGAAACTTCATCGCACCTTCTACCAGATGCTTTCCGTCGGGCAACACCCGTTCCATGCGGTACTTCTCCATATAGGGATTGAAGTAGAAGGAAGAGTCGTAGAGACTCCCCGCCCACTGGGTATGAGTACACACGTCGTAGCCCTTGCCGTTGGTCAGCATAGAGCCAGGCAAGGTTATCTTGTCGTTGTATTCAGGCTTGTCGCCCTGGGCAAAAAACCACTGGCCTCTAAGGTCGATGATCCGCCCTTTGCCTGTCGTCTGGGCAGACAAGGAAGCACAAACCAACAACTCCAACGACCATATTATAATAGATTTCATTTGATACTTCATATTCTTCAGTCATTTCGCGAGAAACCGGCAAACATGGCAAACATATCCTCAAACATCAAGTAGGTATTTTCATCTTACATCCCTCCTTCTTTATCCTGAATGATTTCCATCCCCGTCACCTCTTCCCCGGGCTTCGAGACATCTGCCTCACGAGGGAAATAGACGGGCATATTTTTCTCCAAGGGGAGAATACGCAACTCCAACTTCCGACAATCCTCCGGCAAGCGCCACAACCCCATCAGGAACGGCCGGCCGTTGTAGAAGTTGTCGGCCACCAGCTTGCCGCCGGCATAAAGCCGGGCACAGTCACCACGATAGTCAATTTTCAGGATTTGCCCTTCCCGAAGAGAGTCAGAAAGGGTTATCTCATAGACGGCAGCTTTCCTATAGTCGGCGTCGTGAGGCTCTTCCGCCACCTTGTTCACCCCGATGGTGGCATGATAAGCTCCCTGGGCTTCACTCACTTTCACGAACGAAGGAGCCGCAGCTTTCCCTGCCATAGGGACATCAGCCTTGAGGAACAAACGCCCCGCCGTCTCAGAATCCACCAGATAGATATTCTTGTAGATAGGTTTGCCGACTCCCCTTGCCTTTACGTTCCCCAGCACTTTCCCGTCTATCGAAATCTCCGTCGGAATCCCCTTCACTTGCTCCAGGTAAATCTTGCCGTCGCGCCGGGCGAGGAGCTGTGCGGTGGCATATTTGATGCCGTCGATATTGACGGGGAAAATGCACACCGTACCTGCCGGAACCGTCATCGGACGCTGGGGGAACTTCACGCCACACACATCAAACTGCACGTTTTTCTTGGCAGTGAGGTTCTGCAGGCGCTCGTAGTTGTTGACGAAGACGAAGCCGCTCTTGTCTTTCGAGCGATAAGACCAACGGAGACGGGAGTCATCCCCCTTGGCAATGTCTTGCAGACAAGGGAAGGAAGCCTCCATCGGAGCCAGCACTTCCGCATAGTCGCGCATGAAGAGATGCAGCTTTCTGAGCAGGAAGTAATGGGGATTCTTCTGGCCGAACTCCCCCAGCGGCGCCTGGAAGTCGTATGTCTTCACGGGCATGTCGTTGTAGTTGGTAGCCGGGGACCGTTGGCTCTCGTTGAGATAAGTGGCACTGCCGTCATCATTGCTGCCGGGCATCAGTCCCACAGGATTGGTTCCGCCATGGTACATATAATACCCGAGCAAGTTGCTGCCGCTTCCGAGCTTTACCACCGCCATCGAATAGGCATCCTCGGGATACACATACGGACGACGGTGGTAGGCCGTGGCCATGCCGCCCCCCAGTTCGCAGGTGAAATAAGGATATTGGTTGTCTACCTGGTTCGCCTTAGCCTCTTGCTTTCCCAGCTGCTCGGTGGCGATGGCCGTGCTGCTGCGGAAAGCCTTGAAGTTGAAAGCCTTGTAATAGTTGCCGGCCGTCTCCTTCAGGTCCCGGTCCCAGAAGCCGTCGGCATAGTCGCCGTAGAGCGGAATCATCTCGCCGAAAGGCACGGGCGTCTTCAACTCAGGCCATCCCGTACGGGTATAGAAAGGCAAGTCGAACCCCGCCTCCCGCGCAATCCCCTTCAATGCCATCAGATAGCTTCCCTTGCCGCGGTACTCATTGTCAAACTGCGCAGCGATGACCGGGCCGCCATCTTTCCACTGCAGTCCCTGCGCCTGGGAGAAGATCTGGCGGTACAGTTGGGCGGTATATTTCAGGAAGACAGGATTCTCCTCCCGCATCTTGCATCCCTTGGCAAACATCCAGTCGGGGATGCCGCCGTTGCGCACCTCGCCATGGCAGAAGGGACCGAGCCTCAGCACCACGGGCATGTCCTGCTCTTTGCAGACTTCAAGGAAGGCACGCAGGTTGCGCTGCCCGCTCCAGTTGAACACGCCTTCCACTTCCTCCACATGGTTCCAGAACACGTAGGCGGCAATGACGGTCACGCCACCCTCCTTCATCTTCCCCACTTCCTCCCTCCATTCATTCTGGGGGATGCGGGAATAATGCACCTCGCCCATCACAGGCACCACCCGCTTGCCGTCGAAGACAAGGCTGTGCCTGTCCCAGCGGACAGACTCCCGGGGAATCTGCGCCGACAAGTCCAAGGGCAAGAAAGCCATTCCCGACAGGGCAAGTATGATAGTTCTTATTTGCATAAAGACTCGTTTTATCAGATTTATTTTTCCATACGGATGCAAATTTACAAATAATCTGCAAGAAACAACAAGTATTTTTGAGTAAAAGCCTTTGATTGTTGGCATTCCGCATCCCACTCCTTCCTTATTTAGCCCCAAATGTTTGGTACATTCCTTTATTTTGTGTAAATTTGCAGCAAAATCATAAAACAAACACTTAATTTTCAAACAAAACAAGACAATGAAGAAACAAATCATCCTTCCCCTGACACTCGCCCTGACATTGTGCACGCCCACCTTCGCCCAAAAGGCGATGACCAAGAAAGAAATCACAGAAAAGGAAAAGCAGTTCAAGGCATTGCAACACCCATGGAAAGGCAAGCGGGTGGCCTATTTCGGCGACTCCATCACCGACCCCCGCGTCAAGGCCTCGAAGACCAAATACTGGGGATTCCTGCAGGAATGGCTCGGCATCACACCCTACGTCTACGCCATCAGCGGCAGACAATGGAACGATATTCCCCGCCAAGCGGATGTCTTACAAAAAGAACACGGAGATGACTTCGACGCCATCCTCATCTTCATGGGTACCAACGACTACAACAAGGGCGTGCCCGTGGGCGACTGGTACTCGGAGACGGTGGACTCTGTGAGAGCCAGCATCGGCAAGCCGAGCGAGAAGGTGACACGCCGCCATCGCCACTTCATCATGGACGGCAACACCTTCAAGGGACGCATCAACATCGCCCTGTCAAAGCTGAAGCAGATGTACCCCACGAAGCAAATCGTGCTGATGACCCCTGTCCACCGCGCCTACTTCGGCAGCAGCGACAAGAACATCCAGCCAGACGAGATGTATGAGAACGTGCGCGGCATCTACTTCGACGAGTATGTGAAGGCGGTGAAGGAAGCGGGCAATGTATGGGCAGTACCCGTCATCGACCTAAACTCCCTCTCGGGCCTTTTCCCCATTTATGACGCAGGGGCCAAGATGTTCAACAAGATGGACGTAGACCGTCTGCACCCCAACGACCTCGGCCATGAGCGGATGGCAAAGACCATCATGTATCAGCTCTCGGCTTTGCCCTGCGACTTTTGAAGCTTGCTAACCTTGACGGAGATAAAGGCTATCATCAATCCCAGGCAAGCGGCAATCGACAAGGCGATGCGCAGATTGGTGGCCTCAGAAAGCCAGCCGATGACAGGAGGCCCCACCAGGAAGCCGAAGAAGCTGATGCTCGACACGATGGTGATGGCAATGCTCGCCTTGACGGTGCCCAACTTGCCGGCGATGCTGTAGCAGATGGGCACCGACGAGGAGATGCCGAAGCCTACGAGCAGGAAGCCCAAGGTGGCAGGCACGAGATAAGGAAAGGCTGCCGCCAGCCAAAGCCCCGTAACTATCAGTCCGCCACAAGTCTTCAACACCCTCGACGGGCCATACTTCGTAACGAACCCGTCGGCAAGGAAACGCCCCAAGGTCATCGCTCCCATACCAGCCACATAGCCTGCACGGATAAAAGTATCATCGGGTTTCACCACCGAGGAGAAATAGACACTGCTCCAGTCATAGACCGTTCCCTCGCAAAACATGCCGGCGAATCCCATCAGTCCGAGCAGGAAGAGCACAGGGTCGATAGTCTTGAAGGAGAACTTTGGCACATCTTCCTCCTCCGCCTTTGCCGTGGCATCGTTCACGAGATGGCTGAAGCCCAGTGCCACAATGATGAGGCTCATTGCCAGAATGGCTCCGAAATGCACCTCTATCGGCAGCATGGTATTGGCAAAGACGGCTCCTATAATGCCGCCAGCGAATCCGCCCAAGCTCCAGAGCCCGTGGAAGGACGACATGATGTTGCGCCCATACATTTTCTCCACCAGGCAAGCCTGCGTGTTTGTGGCGATGTTCATGAGGTTGGCCATCATACCGAATCCCACCAGTGCGAGAATGAGGTGAAACACACTGCTGCTGCATCCGATGCTCACCAGCACGGCGGCATAGAGTACCTCCGACAACACCAGCATCTTCTTGCTGCCAAACCTGCTTACCAGGATGCCGGAGAATGCCATCATCAGGAGCTGCCCGATGGGGATGGCAAAGAGCACCGTCCCCAACTGCCCGTTGCCCAGATGCAAGAGATGCTTGATGTCCGGTATGCGGCTCGCCCAACTGGCGAACACCGCCCCCGGCACAAAATAGTAAGCCGCCACAGCCAGGCGCTTACGCCGTAAATCCTTGTCTGTTTCTATCAATGTTTCTTTCATATCTGATTCGCTATAGAAAAAAATGATTATGACTGTCCTTCCACGCTCCTGCCACTATACAGTCTTGCCACAAGAGCCCCACTAATGTTGTGCCAAACGCTGAAGATGGCACCGGGGATAGCAGCCATGGGATAGGCAGCGAAATGAAGCGCGGCGAGCGAACAGGCAAGACCAGAGTTCTGCATACCCACCCCGATGCTGATGGCTATGCATT
>CAVGLH010000009.1:0-36723 GCA_963630065.1 Bacteroides fragilis
CCCCCGCCGTACCACTCAAGCAAGGAATTCCCCCGCCGTACCACTCAAGCAAGGAATTGCATCTTCGCCCAAGAGAAATGTACCAACTTATTTTTTCTATCATTACTTAACGGCGAACGTTCTTACTGGTCTCTCTATATAGCTGTTCACAGAATCTGCGGCTGCACGAGAGGTGATGTGAAGACTGTCGAGACCTGCGGATTGTTTGCTGTATCCCCAGTAATAATTATTCCAGTTGTAGCCATAGTTGTCGCGATAAAGCGAGAAACCTTTCCTTTCACCATTGCTCAGCTCTATGACACCCGAAAAACTACTGTCTGTCAAAACATAGTTGTAAATCACCACAGTGAGTCTTTCTTCTTCCAGATAGATATTGATGTTACCATTGTTCACCGTCCAAGTGATGTGGTTGGCTATATAGTTGTTGTTATGCCAATAGTAATTGTCAAAATAGTCAATCCAATATCCATCACCCGAACGCCATCCGTCATTCTAATTGAAATGTATCACTGAGCTGATGGCTTCATACCCGCCATAATAAGTATACATCGTGCCCTTCCACGTTCCACCATCGAGGTTGTATGCTATTTCGGCATCTTTATCGCAAGAGGTAAAAGACAAGCTAATCATTGCGATGAGAGCCATTGCCAAGAGTGTTTTAAACTTTTTCATATCGTTCAATAGCTTTAATTGTTTTTATAATTTTGCTGCAAAGATATACAAAATATCATACCTAGCCAAGGGGAAAGTGGAATAATTTGAGGGAAAATCCCTATTTTTCGAAAAAAAATCCCCTACCAGGGAGTGTTTCTCAATATTTTTCAGTATCTTTGTGCCGATATTAATACACCAGGATATGACAAAAAGACACCTCTATATAATACTCATCGGCCTGCTCTACACCTTTGCAGCTGCGGCAGTACCCTACTGCGACGTAAGAAAATTCTCCATCACCGACGGACTTGCCGCCAACACCATCTCCGACATCAAGCAGGGATACGACAGGCTCATGTGGTTTGGCACATGGAACGGACTCTCCTTCTACGACGGATACTCCTTCCAAACCTTCCGCGACGAGCCCGACAAGACCGACATCCTCTCCACCAACCGGCTGCTCAAGATAGAACCCACGTTCAAGGACAATATCTGGTGCGTCACCTACGACCGCAAGCTCTACGTCTACGACACCCACGAATGTAAGTTCACCCCCTTCGGCAAGGAGCTGGACGAGAAGTTTGGCATCGACCTGAGGGCAGACCAGATATACCCCATGAAGAACGGGCGCACCTGGGTGACCGACGCCAACGGCAAGTATCTGCTGCGCACCAACGGCCCCACGATAGGCGAAGACACGCCCACCCTCATCCGCCCCGGCGAGCAAGGCATCAGGAGCGGCAAGGTGTGGTTCATACGCGACGACTTCAAAGACCGCGAGTGGATTCTCACCGACAAGGGCACCACCATCTACGGCACCAACTTCTCCACCCCCATCCCCTTCAAGTGGATCAGATGGGTGGGCAGCGATATCTACCTGGCCACAGAAGACGGCCGGCTGGCCACCTACGACGCGCAGGGCCGCTTCTCCATGATCACCATGCCGCAGGGCGTGACTCGCATCAACCAGCTGAAGCACACCGGCTACCAGCTGCTCATCGCCACCAACCTGGGCGTGGTCATCTACAACCCCAGAACCTTCAAGTTTGACATCATCAACGTGCAGAGCCCCAGCCAGCCCCTGGCCGAGGTGACCAACATGTATACCGACTACTACGGCATGGTGTGGGCCTTCACACGAGGCATGGGCGTGACCCTCATCAACCCCCGCAACAACGAGAAGCTGTGGCTCTTCGCCGACCAGCCCGATCCGGCCGACCGCACCAGCAGCAGCAAATACTTCATCACGCAAGACGAGAACCACACCCTCTGGGTGGTGCCCAACGGCGGCACCTTCAGCTACTACGACCGCCACGCCAAGCGGCTCGTGCCCTATCTGCTGAGGAGCAACTCGTCGGGCAACTTCCGCATCCCCAACATCGACAAATTCCTGCTCTCCGACCAGGGCATCCTCTGGATAACGGGCGTACACGACCTCACGCAAGTGGCCTTCAAATACCACTTCTACACGCTCAACCAGCTGGACGAGGGCGAGTCGGAGGTGAAAGCCATCGCCACCCTGTCCGGCAAGCAGACCTGGACGGGCTACCGCAACGGCATCATCCAGGTGACCGACCCCCACCAGCAGAAACTGGGCTACCTGTCGCCCGGGGGCACCCTCGTGCCCACGCAGATGCCCTTCTCCTACGCAGGCATCCACGCCCTCTACTTCGACACCAAGGGAAGAGCCTGGATAGGCACCAACGGCGACGGACTCTACCTGATACAGGGAGCCAAGGTGACCCACTACGTCCCCGACCCGCACAATCCTTCGTCGCTGCCCCACGGCAAGATATACGACATCACAGCCGACCGCAACGGCCGCATCTGGATAGCCACCTACGGAGGAGGCCCCGCCATCGTGCGCGAGAACCCCGACGGCACCATCAGCTTCGCAAGCCGGCGCAACGGACTGCCCTGGCCCAAGACCGACTATGCCAGGCTGCGCACCATCTGCTGCGCCACCTCGGGCACCATCCTCATCGGCACCACCGACGGCCTAGTGACCCTAGGCGACAACTTCGGCGACCCGCGCAACATCAAGACCTTCGCCAGCAGCTACCGGGACAACGACACCACCACCGTAGAAGCCAGCGACGTGAACAGCATCCTGGAGCACACCAACGGCAAGGTGTACATCTCGGAACTGGGCGGAACACTGGAGGAAATAACCAGCAAGCAGATGCTGCAAAACGACCTGAAGGTGAAAATCTCTCACGCCATCAGCAGCAGCGAGGGCATCGTGCAGGGCATGGTGGAGGACAACCAAGGCCAGATATGGATAATCAGGGAATCGAGCATCGACCGCGTAAACCTGAAGACGGGAAAGACAGAGGTGTTCGGCCCCAACGACTTCGACTACAACATGTCGTTCACCGAGGCGCGCCCCTACCACGACCCCGCCACCGACAACATCTCCGTGGGCACCCCCATGGGCCTGCTCACCTTCAACCCCGCCACGATGAAGAAGAGCGTGTATCAGCCCCACGTCGTCTTCACCACCCTCCACTACAACGGAGAGAACACCACGGAGCCTATCCTGCACCGCGAGAAGGTGGTGGTTCCGGCCAACAAGCGCAACCTCACCATCAGCTTCGCCACTCTCGACTATATGCGGAAATACCGCGTGAGCTACGCCTACCGCATCGAGGGCCACACCCCGGCGGGCGTATGGATATCCAACGGCAGCCGAAACTCCATCAGCTTCAACTATATCAGCCACGGCGACTATGTGCTCAAGGTGAGAGCCACCAACAGCCACGGCGTATGGAGCAAGCATGTGGCCGAGCTGCCCCTCGAAGTGCGCCCCACCTTCTGGGAGAGCGTATGGGGAAGAATGCTCCTGCTGCTCATCGTCATGGTGATCATCGGCACCATCTTCTATAGCTACAACCAGCGACAGCAGCAGGGCATGCAACACGAGATGAGCGTGATGAAGAACGAGTTCTTCAGCAAAGCCGCCCACCAGCTGCGCACGCCGCTCACCCTGATAGGAGGCCCCGTGAGGGAGGTGCTGGGCAACGAGCACGGACTGACACGGAAAGGCCGCGAGATGCTACAGATTGTGGCGAACAACTCCAGGGAGATGCTGGAGATGCTGGACAAGATGCTGGTCTACGACAACAGCGTGAACTTCTACACCAACAGCGGACTGAAGGAGGAAGACATCGACAAGACGGAAGACAAGCGCAAGGCCGGACAGATAGACGACACCAACGCAGCCACCTATCTCGACGAGCAGCGGCAGGAGCAGAAAGCCCTCCACGACCACCTGGTGGGGACCGGCAACGAGGCCGACGAGCAGAAGGACGCCAACCTCGCCGGCGCACCCACCATCCTCGTGGTGGAAGACAACACCGACCTGCGCAAGTATCTCTACAACATTCTCTCTGCCCGCTACAACGTGCTGCTGGCCGAGAACGGCAAGGCGGGTCTCATGATGGCCCGCACCCATACGCCCGACTTCATCCTCACCGACGTGACCATGCCCGTGATGGACGGCATCACGATGGTGCACCAGCTGAAGGAAGACCGCGAGCTGGAGAGCATCCCCATCATCATCCTCTCGGCCAAGGCGAGCGTGGAAGACCAGCTGAAGGGATTCGAGGAGGGCATCGACGCCTACCTCACCAAGCCATTCTCAAGCACCTATCTGCTGGGCAGGATAGCCTCCGTGATCAGCCAGCGACAGAAGATAAAGGGCGACGTGATACGCAAGCTGAGAGACGCCGGCGACTCAGACGCCATCCGGGCCATGAGCTTCATCCCTAACATGGGAATGCAGCCACAACAAACCAACACACCTGCGGGAGCCGGCGAGAAAGAAGCCGACGGCAAACAGCAGGGCAACGCCAACGCACAGCAGGAAATGGCCTTTATGTCGATACAGGTGAACGACCGCACGATGGAGCGCATCATAAAGTTCGTAAGCGAGAACGTGGGCAACCCCGACCTGAAGATAGACGACATCGCCACGGCCGTGGGAATGAGCCGAAGCGTGCTCTACAACAAGATAAAGACCGCCGTGGGAATGACGCCCATCGACTTCGTGCGCCACATACGCATCATGAAGGCCACGGAGATGCTGCAGAACACCGACGACTCGCTCACGGTGATAGCCTTCAACCTGGGATTCAGCGACCCGAAGTATTTCTCCAAAGTATTCAAGAAGGAAACTGGAATCATCCCCAGCGAGTATCGCGAGCGCACCCGCAAGCTATGATGCGGGGCCTCGTACGCTTCGATGCCCCAATGCCCATTAGGGTTAGAAAGCAGCCCAAACGGCTTGCTTTCGTGTCCAAACGATGAAAAAAACGCCACAAGGGGGGGTAAAATGAACTATTTTGACCCATTTCATGCAAAAAAACGTAAAAACTCTTGGAGATTAAGAGAAAAAAGTGTACTTTTGCATCAAGTTCTTAGAAAAGTTAAATGATAGATTAATCGTAATTTTCCTTTTCGTATTCTATTTTCATTACGAATGGGAAAATGAGGAAAAGAAATCCAGGGGTCGGGAGATTCCTGGACTTTTTTTTAGATTTTTTTATAGGAACTTGGTTGCCGAAAATAGAGAAAATTTAGTAACTTTGCACCCAAATTGCAATGTAAAAATACATATCAAACAATAAAACAAAACATACATAAAGACATAAAACAAAAATGAGAACTGTTTACGAATTTTCCGTCAAGGACAGGAAGGGAAAGGACGTTTCCCTCAAGGAGTATGCCAATGAAGTGCTGCTCATCGTCAACACCGCCACCAAGTGCGGCTTCACGCCCCAGTACGAGGAGCTGGAAAAGCTTTACGAGACCTACCACTCCCAGGGCTTCGAAATCCTCGACTTCCCCTGCAACCAGTTCGGCCAGCAGGCTCCGGGCACCGACGAGAGCATCCACCAGTTCTGCAAGCTCACCTATGGCACGGAATTCCAGAGATACAAGAAAATCAAGGTGAACGGCGACGACGCCTCTCCCCTCTTCAAGTTCCTGAAGGAGAGCAAGGGGTTCGCCGGATGGGACGAGAGCCATCCTCTCTACCCCGTGCTCGACAAGATGCTGAGCGAGGCCGACCCCAACTATAAGGAAAACCCCGACATCAAATGGAACTTCACCAAGTTCCTCATCAACAAGAAGGGACAGGTTGTGGCCCGCTTCGAGCCTACCACCAGCTTCGACGTAATCAGCAAGAACATCGAGGAACTCTTGAATAGTCAGAAATAAAAAAGACAAGAAATTAAAAGGCCCAGACGAAACGAAAATCGCCCGGGCCTTTTTTTATTGTTTTCACTGTTGCCTGTTTACGTTTTGCGGAAACAGCACTATTCTACTTTCGGAAGTTCCGAAAGAAGGGAAGTTAAGGGGGAGTTAAGTGAAGTTATCGCTCTCTGCGAGAGCTTGGGAAGTTAAGTGACGGTGTAAAAAAATAACTTGGTACAGCGAGGGCGCTGTACCTCCTACAGTTACCCCTCTTTGCCAGAAACGGCAATTATAGGAGGTACGGCGCCCCCGCCGTACCACTCAGGCAAGGAATAGTTTCTTCGCCCCCTGAGAAATGTACCAACTTATTTTTTATTATTACTAAAGGACAATAGTCTTATTGCTGAGTATTCGCTCCCCAAGAGAGAATGGCTAATGTCCCTTAACTTCTCTTTAACTTCCCTTAACTTCTCTCTAACTTCTCTCTAACTTCTCTTTAACTTCCCTAACTTCCCTACATCCGAAACTTGAATAGCACTACTACTTCGGAACACTCTGGAGGAACTTTTCTATTTCCTCGTCGCTGACAGAGTAGTTCTGCAAATCGCCGTTGATGTAGCTGTCGTACGACGGCATGTCTATCAATCCGTGGCCGGAGAGACAGAAGAGTATCACCTTCTCCTTGCCTTCCTCCTTAGCCTTCAACGCCTCGCGAATGGTGCAGGCGATGGCGTGGCAGCTCTCGGGAGCGGGGATGATGCCCTCGGTCTGGGCGAACAACATACCTGCCTTGAACGACTCCAACTGGGGAATGTCTACGCCATGCATGTAGCCGTCCTTGATGAGCTGGGAGATAATCATGCCCGCACCATGGTAGCGAAGACCGCCGGCATGGATGTTGGCAGGCTTGAAGTCGTGGCCCAGGGTGTACATAGGCAGCAAGGGCGTATAGCCGGCCTCGTCGCCAAAGTCGTACTCAAACTTGCCACGTGTCAGCTTAGGACAGCTCTCGGGCTCTGCCGCAATAAACTCGGTATGCTTCTCGCCGCTCAGGTTGTGGCGCATGAAGGGGAAGGCGATGCCGCCAAAGTTGCTGCCGCCGCCGAAACAGGCAATCACCTGGTCGGGATACTCGCCAGCCAAAGCCATCTGCTTCTCGGCCTCCAGTCCGATGACGGTCTGGTGAAGGGCCACATGGTTGAGCACGGAGCCCAGTGTGTACTTGCAGCCCGGCGTAGTGGTGGCAAGCTCCACGGCCTCGCTGATGGCCGTGCCGAGCGAACCGGGATGATGGGGGTCGCGGGTGATGATGTTCTTGCCTGCACGCGTACTCATAGAGGGAGAACCCTCCACGGTGGCACCGAAGGTGCGCATGATGCTGGAGCGGTAGGGCTTCTGCTGCATGGTGATCTTCACCTGGTATACGGCGGCCTCCAGTCCATAGAGCTTGGCGGCGTAAGAGAGGGCTGCCCCCCACTGGCCGGCACCAGTCTCAGTGGTCACGTTGGTGTCTCCCTCCTGCTTGCAGTAGTAGCACTGTGGCAAGGCTGAGTTGATTTTGTGGGAACCCAGCGGGTTGGTGCTCTCGTTCTTGAAGTAGATGTGGGCAGGTGTGCCCAGAGCCTCCTCAAGGGCATAGGCGCGCACCAAGGGGGTGGAACGATAGAAGGTGTACTTCTCCAGCACATCGGCCGGGATGTCTATCCAGCGGTGCTCGGTGTCCAGCTCCTGCCGGGAGCACTCCAGGCTGAAGATGTGTGAGAGATCCTCAGCACTCAATGGCTTACGGGTCTGTGGGTTCAGAGGAGGCAACGGTTTGTTGGGCATGTCGGCCTGGATGTTGTACCACTGCGTAGGAAGGTCTTGTTCCTGCAAGATGAATTTTTTCTGTCTCATATCCTTTTTTTAGTTTAAATTGTTTATTCTTCTGTTTCTGAATTCGGGGAAAGTTTGTCTACCCTTCCCCACCATCCGCTATTTCTCTCAGCAGTTTCACTGCCTCGGCCACGCTTTTGATGTCGTTGATGCGCAGGAAGCGCCTGTTGTTCTTCTCCTTCAACTGGCACTGCTTCACATGGGTGGTGACGTAGTTGATCACGCGGGAGAACATCTGGCTACGGTAGAAGGGACTGTTCACATTGCTCACAAACTGCAACTGAAGCACTCCCTGCTTGAGGAAGATTTTCTCGCATCCCAGCCTCTTGCCCATACGGCGCAAGCCCACCACCTGTATCAGCTCCTCTGCCTCACGGGGCACGGGACCGAAACGGTCTATGAGCCGCTGGCGGTAGGCATCCACCTCGCTGTCGCTCTCCAGATGGTCCAGCTCGCGATAGAGCAGCATACGCTCGCTGTCGCCCGGCACATAGGTCTGGGGGAAGTACATCTCCAGGTCGCTGTCCACACCGCAGTCGTCCACGAAGTCGTCGCCCGTGAGTTGGGTTCCCTCGTCCATCTCCTGCTGGTAGAGGTCGGAGAATTCCTCGTTCTTCAGCTCGGTGACGGCCTGAGAGAGAATCTTCTGGTAGGTCTCATAGCCCAAGTCTTCCATGAATCCGCTC
Source organism: Bacteroides fragilis (assembly GCA_963630065.1). Classification (GTDB taxonomy): domain Bacteria; phylum Bacteroidota; class Bacteroidia; order Bacteroidales; family Bacteroidaceae; genus Prevotella; species Prevotella fragilis_A. The sequence continues at coordinate 8,412 of CAVGLH010000009.1, forward strand.
TGCTCCGAGCCCAGCAGGTTGCCGGCACCTCGGATGTCGAGGTCTTGCATGGCCAGGTTGAATCCGCTGCCCAGGTCGCTGAAGGTCTCCAGGGCCTCCAGCCGGCGGCGCGCCTCGGGCGTAATCATCCGCTTGACGGGTGCCATCAGGTAGCAGAACGCCTTCTTGTTGCTGCGGCCCACGCGCCCACGCATCTGGTGGAGGTCGCTCAGTCCGAAGTGGTGGGCGTCGTTCACGATGATGGTGTTGGCGTTGGATATGTCGATGCCGTTCTCCACGATGGTGGTGGAGAGCAGCACGTCGTAGTCGTAGTTGATGAATCCCATGATGATTTCCTCCAGCTCCTCGGGCTTCATCTGTCCGTGGCCGATGGCCACACGGCAGTCGGGCACGTGCTTCTCTATGAGCATCTTCATCTCGGCGAGCTTGGCGATGCGGTCGCACACGAAATACACCTGCCCGTTGCGGCTCATCTCAAAGTTAATGGCGTCGGCTATCACCTCGCTGCTGAAGGTCACCACCTCGGTGTGGATAGGATAGCGGTTGGGCGGAGGCGTGCGCATCACGCTCATGTCGCGCGCGCCCATCAGCGAGAACTGAAGGGTGCGGGGGATGGGCGTAGCGCTCATGGTCAGGGTGTCAACGTTCACCTTGCGCTGGCGCAGCTTTTCCTTGGTGCTCACGCCGAATTTCTGCTCCTCGTCGATGATGAGCAGTCCCAGGTCGTGCCACTCCACGGTCTTGGAGATGAGCTTGTGGGTGCCGATGAGGATGTCTATCTTGCCGCTCTTCAGCTGGGAGAGAATCTCCTTGGTGGCTTTTCCCGAACGGGCACGGCTCAGATAGGCCACCGTCACGGGCAGGTTCTCCAGGCGATGGCTGAAGGTCTGGTAGTGCTGGAAGGCCAGCACGGTGGTGGGCACGAGCACCGCCACCTGCTTTCCGTCGCAGGCGGCCTTGAAGGCGGCCCTTATCGCCACCTCCGTCTTGCCGAATCCCACGTCGCCGCATACCAGGCGGTCCATGGGGCGGGCACGCTCCATGTCTTGCTTCACCTCCTGCGTGGCCTTGTACTGGTCGGGGGTGTCTTCGTAGAGGAAGGAGGCCTCCAGCTCGTGCTGCAGATAACTGTCTGCGCTAAAGGCGAATCCTTTCTCCCTGCGGCGGCGGGCATAGAGCTTGATGAGGTCGCGGGCGATGTCCTTGATGCGCTTCTTGGCCTTCTCCTTCAGCCGGTCCCAGGCTCCCGTGCCCAGGGTGGAGAGGCGCGGCGGCTCGCCGGTGTCGCTGCGGCGGTATTTGCTGATTTTATAGAGCGAGTGGATGGTGACATCCACCTTGTCGTTGTTCTTGTAGACGATGCGTATCATCTCCTGGTAGCTGTCGCCCGTGGGCACGCGCACCAGTCCGCCAAACTTTCCGATACCGTAGTCCACATGCACGATGTAGTCGCCCACCTCCATCTCCTGCAGCTCCTTCATGGTGAGTGCCATCTTTCCGGCCCTGGCAGAGTCGGAACGGAGGTTGTACTTGTGGAAGCGGTCGAAAATCTGATGGTCGGTAAAGAGGCAGCATTTCTTGTCGTGGTCGGTGAAGCCCTCGTGCAGGGTCTTGTCCACGGGGGTGAACTGTATGCCGTAGTGTCGCAGCTCGTCGCTGGCGAAGATGTCCTTCAGTCGCTCCTGCTGCTTCTTGCTGTCGGCCAATATATATAAGGTGTAGCCCTGTAAGCGGAAGTCTTCCAGCGTCTTGCAGAGCAGCTCGAAATTCTTGTGGAAGAGGGGTTGCGGGGCGATGTGGAAGGGGACGACGGCCCGGCCGTTCCCCTTGGCGGCGGAATCCTCCTGCCCGGAAGCGGCCTTGGCATTGTTTCCCATCTCCACTCTCACGTGCTCGGCCACGGCCTTCTGGAAGTCGAGAGCCGACACCAGGTTGAGCTCCTTCTTCATCTCCCGGCGTATGCGCTCCGCCTCCACCTCGGTGGCTCCCTCCAGTCGCTCGGTGATGCTCTGGGTGGAGAAGCCGTCGGCGTAGGTCTGGTTGATACTGTCGTAGACGAAGGTGAAGTCTTTCATCACGAGGAATGCCGACGGGGGGAGGAAACGGAGAAAGCATTGCTTCTGCGACTCAACGTTTGCAAGCTCGGGCACGATTTCAATCTCCGTGCGCTTGTCGCGCGAGAGCTGGGTCTCCACGTCGAAGGTGCGGATAGTATCTATCTCGTCGCCGAAGAAGTCGATGCGGAAGGGGTACTCGCAACTGTAGGAATAGACATCGAGGATGCTGCCGCGCACGGCAAACTGTCCAGGCTCGTATACATAGTCGGTCTCTGCGAGATTGTATTCCCTCAGGGCATGCACCACGTCGCTCATCGCCACCTGCTGGCCAGCGGCAAGCTTGATGATGTGCTCGTCGAGCTGCTGCTTGGCCACCACGAGTTCGGCCAGGGCGTCGGGATAGGTCACGATGTAGAGTTGCCTGTCTGCCGAGAGGCGTGCGAGCACCTCGGTACGCAAAATCTCATTGGCCGCATCACGCTGTCCGTATTTCACGGCCCTGCGGTAGCTGGAGGGGAAGAAGAAAGCCTTTTCCTGCCCCATCACCTGCGTGAGGTCGTGGTAGAAATATCCCGCCTCGTCGGCATCGTTGAGCACGAAGACCGCCGTTCGTCCTATCCTGTCACGAAGCGAGGCGAAGAATAGGGATGCGGAGGAACACAGCAACCCCTGGAGCGAAATGGACTTGACCGATTTCTCCCCCAGCATTTTGACGAAAGCTTCCGCCTGTGCCGATTGTCCGTATAATTTTTCGATGTCGTATACTGCCATTTCCGTATTCTACTTCCTTATTTCGGGATATTTCTTGAACCATCCGTCCAGGCGTAGCCGCATCACTCCGAAGAAAGCCTCTCCGAAGATACTGCCGTTCATCTTGCTCACGCCCTCTCGACGGTTCACGAAGATGACAGGCACCTCCTTGATCTTGAACCCTATTTTATTGGCCGTGAATTTCATCTCTATCTGGAAGGCGTAGCCCTTGAAGCGGATGGCATCGAGATCGATGGTCTCCAGCACCTTGCGACGATAGCACACGAAACCTGCCGTGGTGTCGTTGACCTTGAAGCCCGTGACCAGGCGCACATACTTGGAGGCGAAATAGCTCATCAGCACACGGCCGATGGGCCAGTTGACCACGTTGACTCCCGACACATAGCGCGAACCCACCGCCACGTCGAAGCCCTCGTCATGGGTGGCGTGGTAGAGGCGCGGCAGGTCATTGGGGTCGTGGCTGAAGTCGGCATCCATCTCGAAGATGAAGTCGTAGCCGTGCTCCAGCGACCACTTGAAGCCCTTGATATAAGCAGTGCCCAGGCCCAACTTGCCGGAACGCTCCAGCAGGTGCAGACGGTCGGCGAACTCGCCAGTCATCAATCCCTTTACGATGGCAGCCGTTCCGTCTGGACTTCCGTCGTCGATCACCAGGATGTCAAACTTCTTTTCCAGTCCGAAGACGGCACGTATGATTTTCTCGATGTTCTCCTTCTCGTTATAAGTAGGAATAATCACTATGCTATCGCTCATATATTGTAATTTTTAAAATCCAAAACTTGAATTACTCTTCTCATTGGTCGGGATTCTCCACAAATCCCTGATATTCCTTGTCGAGTCCCGACATAATGGCCTCGTAGCTCTTGGTCATCTGGTTCTTCACGTTGTCAGCCCCCTTGCCGATGGGGGCAATAGGTTCGTGGATGGTAAGCCTAAGGGGATGCCAGAATATCCAGTAGAGGTCCTTCATGCGCGGCTTCACCTGGAAGCTTCCGTTGATGGTGAGGGGGCAGACGGGAAGCTGAAGCTCATCGGCCAGCATGAAGGCTCCGCGGCGGAACACGCCCATATGGCCCGTAAACGTGCGTGCTCCCTCGGGGAACACCACGAGCGACATTCCCTCCTTCAGCTCCTTGCGGGCCTCGGCGTAGGAGGCGCGTATCTTCGACGGTCCGCTCTTGTCTACGAAGATGTGATGGGCATATTGGCAGGCGATGCCTACGAGCGGCACCTTGCGAAGTCCCTTCTTCATCATCCACTTGAAGTTGCGGTTCAGGAAACCATAGATGAGGAAGATGTCGAAGGCCCCCTGGTGGTTGGCCACGAAGACATAGCTCTGGTTCTTGTCCAGATGCTCCCTCCCCTCCACCTTCACGGGCAAGAGGAGAATCCTAACCCACAGCCTCGACCACAGCTTGCCGGGGTAATATCCCCAGAAATGTCCGTTGCCAAGGATGCAGCCCACTATGGTGAAAAGGCTCGTCAGTATGCTAGCCACTAGCAATACGGGGAGGCATACAAAGAGCTGGTATATTCGATATAAGTACTTCATCTTAATGTATATTGATAATTAAATGCTACTTCCTTCTCAGTGTGATGACCACAATTTCAGCTGTGGCTCCGATGCGGATGGGGACGGTGCCTCCCAGGCCAGACGTGGTGTAGAGCTGGCAGCCCTCGCGCTCATAGAGGCCGTAGTCGAACGGCGAAAACATGGTGGGACGCAAGCCCAGTATCGAAATCTGTCCGGCATGGGTGTGGCCGCTCAGCGTGAGCTGCGGAGCCACCAGCACGGAGTCCTTGGAGCCATGCTTCTCGTTGATGGTGGATGGCCACATCTCCTCCCACTGCTTGGGAATGTGCTGGAGCATCAGCACGAAGGAGCCGGGCTTGATGCCATAGAGCGACCTCGCCACTTCCGTGCGACCTGGCTTCTCATAGTTTTCCGTGCCTGCCACGAAGATGGAGTCCTTGCCGCGATGTATGGCCACGTGCTCGTTCATCAGCAGCCTCCAACCCAGGTTGCGCTCATATCGTTGCACCTCTTGCTCTATGCGCAGTTTCTCCTGCTCGTCGTCGGTGTCCACATACCAGCTGTAGTCGTGGTTGCCAAGGATGCTCAATACGCCGTCCTTGGCCTTGATGCTGCGCAGCATGGAGGTGTAGGGCGGCAGCTCACTGGGCTCCACGTTCTGCAGGTCGCCCGTGAAACAAACCAGATCGGCATGCTCGGCGTTGATGCTGTCGATGTCGCGCTGGGGCAGATTCGACCGCCATCCGTAGAACGACCCCAGATGGATGTCGCTGAACTGCACGATGCGGTAGCCATCGAAGGCCTTGGGCAGGTCGGGCACGTAAAGGGTGAGCCTCTTCACCTGCATCTTCCGGAAGCCATGGGTAAAGCCGTAGATGAAACAGAAAAAGGCCACCACGCCAAGCACCAAGCCCAACAGGTTGCCCCAGTTGCGCGTGCCGTGCCGCCATCTCCTGATGGCCCAGCCCGAAACACTGCAAAGAGCGAAGACAAACTGGGGCACGGCCAGCAGAGCCATCACCACAAACCAGATGTCGATGAGTGCGGGATTGCCGGGCAGGAAGTTGGGCTGCAAGGCCAGATAGCCACTGTAGCCCAGCACCACGGCCGGCATGAGCCAGAACAAGAGCTTCCTCCTTCCCCGGAAGATTCCCTTGCCGCCTCCCCCTATGTATCGCTTGTAAATCCACCAATAGGGCAATAGGGTGAGCACCACTATGGGGATGAATATCCTTCCTATCATAACTACTGTTTTTTTATCAAACTCGACTGCAGGAACCGTCTCATCATCTCCACGGGCACTCCGCGTCGACGGGCATAGTCGCGTAGCTGGTCGTCTCCAATCTTTCCCAGTTCGAAATATCTGGCCTTGGGATGGGCGAACATCAGGCCGGAGATGCTGGCGTGGGGGGTCATCATGCCACTCTCGGTGAGCCGGATGCCCACCTGCCTCATGTCGAGAATCCGGTCGATGATGAAGTTGGCACTCGTATCGGGAAGCGAAGGATAGCCTATCGCCGGACGGATGCCGTGATAATGGTCACGGGTCAGCTTTTCGGCGGTGGCCTCGGCCAGCCTGTCGCTGAGCGTCTGCGCCATCATATGGAGATACTCGTCGTGGAGATACTCCTCGAGGATGATGCCGTCTACAGTGGTGCAGAACACCCCCATCTGGTCGGGCACTCCCGATTCCAGGGGTCTCAGATAGTCGGCCAGACAGAGATTGGGCTCTCCTGGAGCCGTCGGGTGCTGCTGGCGAAGCATCGGAAAGCGGAGATTCCCCTCCATCACGATGTCGTCGCCGTCGGCATTGGCCTGCATCACGGCCAACAGGGCGTGGGAATGGTATTTTCCCCTCCAGGAGGCAAGCATCTCCTGGGCCTCCTCCCTCAGTTTTTCCTTTTCCTCACGTGGCTTTCCGCCCATCGACCAGGCGAAATAGAAATAATTCCAGTCGATGACAGGCTCCAGCTCGGAGATTTCAAAGTCTAATTTCTTCATTCTTTATTCATTCACGGATAATGACCCCTAAGCCTCATCGGCCGAACGTCAATTCCTCGCCATGCGAATCCATGTCAAATATTCCATCGTCATACACCAGGCTACCGTTGCAGAAAGTCTTAGCCACCTCGTAGCCGAAGCTTTCGCCCTCCATCGGGCTCCAGCCACACTTGCTCTGCACCCCAGCACGTGTAAGCGTCCATTCTTTCCGGGCCAGCACCACCACGTCGGCCTTATAGCCGGGGCGCAGGAAGCCTCGCTTCTCGATGCCGAAGAGGATGGCCGGGTTGTGGCACATCAACTGCACCACCTGCTCGAAGGAAATCTTGCCTGCCAAAGCCTGCGTGAGCATGTAGACCAGCGAAAACTGCACCATGGGCATTCCCGAGGCCGCCTTGGCGCATCCTCCCTTCTTGGCCGCCAACTCGTGGGGAGCATGGTCGGTTCCGATGGTAAAGATTCGTCCGTCGCCCAATGCGTTCCACAAGGCCTGGCGGTCGGCCTCCGTCTTGATGGCTGGATTGCATTTCGCAAGGGTTCCTTTCCTGGCGTAGGCAGTGTCGTTGAACGCCAAGTGGGCTATCACCGCCTCGCCCGTGATGTTGGGCAGCATGCCCAGCAACACCAACTCCTGGGCGGTGGACACGTGGGCAATATGCAGCCTCGTACCATACTTGCGGGCCATCTCCACAGCCAGCACACTGCTCAGCAGACAAGCCACCGAGGTACGTATCTGGGGATGGTGGGTCACGTCGGGGTCGTCGCCCCATACATACTTGGCCAACAACATTTCGCGATCAATCATCTGGGTGTCCTCGCAATGCGTCATCACGGGAAGATCCAGTTCCTTGGCCTTGGCAAACACTTTCTCCAGGGCCTCGCGGTCGTCCACTAGCATATTGCCTGTGCTGGATCCCATGAAGAGCTTGATACCAGGCAGGTGGCAGCGGTCTATCCGGGAGAAAGTTTCCACGTTCTCGTTGGTAGCCCCGTAGAAAAAGGCATAGTTCACATGGCTCTTCTCAGCCGCCAGCCTACGCTTCTCCTCCCAGGCCTCAGGGGTCGTGGTCTGCGGCACGGTGTTGGGCATTTCCAGATAGGAGGTCACTCCACCGTAGGCTGCAGCGCGGCTCTCGCTCTCGATGTCGGCCTTGTGGGTGAGTCCAGGCTCGCGAAAGTGGACGTGGTCGTCGATGACGCCGGGAACGACAAGGCACCCCGTGGCGTCCGTTACTTCATCGTAATGGCCAAGGGGTGCCCCGTCTTCATATACATTTTCTATTATGTCGTCTTCCATCACAAGGTCGCCCTTGAAAGAGCGTCCCTCGTTGACGATGGTTCCGTGTTTTATCAATCTTCTCATTTCCTAAAAGTTTTCTAGTCCCTAGTGCTTGTTCTTGATAGTTGGCGCAGCCAGCTCGTTGGGCGTAGGTGCGGGAGCAGCGTCGGGGTTGGCCTGCGGCGGCTGTTCCACCTGCGGAGTCTCGTCCGATGTTCCGTCGGCCTGCTTCATGCCGTTCATGATTTGCTGGTTCTCCTGGGCCTTCTCATAGTAGTCCTTCACGTAGGGGTCGTTCTTGAAGTTTTCCGTGGCCTTGCTCATAATGTCCTCTATCCAGGGAGAGAGCATGGGATACTGGTTGCCCATGGTGACGAGGAAGAAGACTCCCGGGCCTAGCACGTTGTCGAAGTTGTCGGTGACGAAGGAAGTAATAAGCTTGTCCTCCTGCTGCGATAAGCTCTGGCTCTCCTGCGAGAGCTGGAGCGTCACGGCCCCCATGTCTTTTCCGTCCATGATGGCCTGATCGTGCTTGTGCACGAGTTCTCTCTGCTGGTTCTGGATCTGCTGATACTTCTTGAAGAATGCAAACAGCTTGTCGTTGAGGGGCGTGCCACTCACCACCTGCTGCGCGTCGTCGAGCTTCACCTGGATGGTGCCGCTCTCCAAGACGATGGGCAGCACGGGGTCGTCATCCATGAAGATGTTGGCCATCTTCACCGAGTCGGTATTGCCCTTGAAGCGGAACTGTCCGTGCAACACATCGCATGAGTCAACGCTTTTGAATTCGTTGTCTTTCAGGATTTTCAGATACAACATGCGCCCGTCCAGAGTGCTCACGTTGGAAGTACCCGAGATGTCGTAGCTGCTGGCACATGAAGCCAGTGCCATCAAGGAGGTGATTGCGTAAAATATCTTGTTCATATATGCTCTGTTTTCACTTGCGTTCAACTTCCGTTTCACTTTTCGGTAAACAAAAGTACAATCTTAAATCGAACTAGAGAAATAAATCGTTGCAATTTAATTGATTCTTGCAAGTTTTATGTTTTATTTGCATTCCCAGCTCTACCGATTGCACATTTGTAATGGTAGATAATATAAGCCATTACGATTTGCCCTCCTCCTTCTTCAGCTCATGGGAGATGCGATGGGTGGTGTAAAGCTCCAGCACTGCAGCGATGAGCAGGAACACCACCCACTTGTTATAAAAATAGGTGATGTAGGTCTCGTAGCTCTCAAACCAGCGGCGCATGAAGGCATAGACCGTATCCACCATCGAGATGCCCGAGAGCACGAAGAAGATGTCGGCCACACACTGCAGGCGCTTCAGGCGGTGAATCACCTGCGAGGGTCCCTCATAGAGCTGCATCGCCTGCATCAGGCTGAAGAGCACGGTGCCCGCCAAGAAAACCCAACTGGTGACGAGAACCATGGGGGCGTAGATAAAACCAAATGCAAAACAGGCCGCACCGATGACCATCAGTGCACCGCCCAACACGAAAATAATACTCTGTAATCTATTCAATTGTTTCATTGTCTTTGCTTGTTGTGGTGGTAGAAGTTGTCGTCTCGCTGTCGTCGAACCCCTCCCCCTCCTGATCGGCCGGGATGTCGGTGCTCAGCACGAAGATGTCCTCGTTGTCTTTCTTCATGAAATATCTCTGCCTGGCAATCTTGGCATAGGCCGCATTGCTCTGGCGCAGCTGGCGCAAGAGATTAAGGTCGCTCTCATAGCGGTCGCGGTATTTCTTCACCTCAGCCCTGAGTGCGGCTATCTCCATCTGATACTTGATGTGCTGGCGTACACTATTGTCGTCGAGCACCCCCACCATCAGAAATCCCGTCAAAATCACTATAAGATACTTGTAGTGAGCGAGATAGTTCCATACTATACTTAACTTTTTACTCATTAAATTCTGAATTTGCTTGCAAAGATAATATTTTTTTGTTATCTTTGCATCATCAATTAAGAAAAAATAATGTAAGAGAACACAATTCAAGGAAAAAAGCAATGGAAGAATACATCGTTTCCGCTAGAAAATACCGTCCGATGACCTTTGACTCGGTGGTAGGACAAGGGGCGCTCACCACCACCCTAAAGAATGCCGTGAAGAGCGGGAAGCTGGCGCACGCCTACCTGTTCTGCGGTCCAAGGGGCGTGGGCAAGACCACCTGCGCCCGCATCTTCGCCAAGGCCATCAACTGCGAGCACCCGCGCGAGGACGGCGAGGCTTGCAACGAGTGCGAGAGCTGCCGCGCCTTCAACGAGCAGCGGTCTTACAACATCTTTGAGCTCGACGCAGCCAGCAACAACGGCGTGGAGCACATCAAGACCCTGATGGAGCAGACGCGCATCCCGCCCCAGGTGGGCAAGTACAAGGTGTTCATTATCGACGAGGTCCACATGCTCAGCGCAGCAGCCTTCAACGCCTTCCTCAAGACGCTGGAGGAGCCGCCCCAGCACGTCATCTTCATCCTCGCCACCACCGAGAAGCACAAAATCCTGCCCACCATCCTGAGCCGATGCCAGATATACGACTTCGAGCGCATGACCGTGCCCAACACCATCGCCCACCTGAAAATGGTGGCCGAGAAGGAGGGCGTCAAGTATGAGGAGCAGGCCCTGGCCGTGATTGCCGAGAAAGCCGACGGCGGAATGCGCGATGCCCTCTCCATCTTCGACCAGGCCGCCAGCTTCTGCCAGGGAGACATCACATATAAAAAGGTGATTGAAGACCTCAACGTGCTGGACAGCGACAACTACTTCCACCTCGTGGACCTTGCCCTGCAGAACAAGGTGAGCGAGATGATGATGGTGCTCGACGGCATCCTGGGCAAGGGATTCGACGGGGGCAACATGGTGCAGGGACTGGCCCAGCACGTGCGCAACGTGATGATGGCCAAGGACCCGCAGACCCTCGCCTTGCTGGAGACGAGCGACGAGCAGAAGCAGAAATTCCTGGCGCAGGCCCAGAAGGCTCCCACCCCTTTCTTATATAAGGCCCTGCAAATCATGAACCGCTGCGACATGCAGTATCGCCAGAGTTCAAACAAGCGGCTCCTGGTAGAGCTAACCCTGATAGAGGTGGGACAGATTACGCAGCCCGAGGATTCGGACGTGCCCGGTGCGGGGCGTACGCCCCATAGATTAAAATCCCTGTTTCAGAAAATATTTGCCCAGCCTAAGCCTGCCGCTCAGGGTGCAGGTGCCGGGCAAACGGGAGCTGCCGCCCCGAGCGGCACGCCCCCTACCCCTGCGGGGCCAAACAATTTGCCCGCAGGCAGTCCTTCCACGCCTGGGACGAAAGGAAACACCTCTGCCGCCCCCGTGGCTGGAAACACAGCCAGCAAGCCCCGCCTTAAAACGGCCAATCTGGCGGGCATCGGCATGACGTTCAGCAATCTGAAGAAGGCCGACGAATTGCAGCGCAGACGCCAGAACCCCTACGACGACCCTGCCGACGCCCAGCCCACCACCATCGAGGGCGAGCAGTCGGAGTTCAACCAGGAGCAGGTGGAGGCGCAATGGTTTGGCATGTGTATGAGGATGCAGAACAAGAAGGACTTCATCGGCCTGGCCAACCGCATGAAGAGCATCGTACCCAAGATAACGTCTTATCCCGACATCGAGGTGGTGGTGGACAACCAACTGCTGCTCGACGACATCCTGCGTATCAAGAACCGCATCCGCTCCACCTTCGTGCTGGGCCTCCACAACAGCGATTTCACCCTCTCCTACCGTCTTGCCGATGCCGAGGAAGTGGGCAAGATTCTGAGCAAGGCCGAGGTGCTGCAGCTGATGCTGGAGAAGAGCACGGCCATCAAGAAACTCGTACAGGGTTTGAAGCTCACGCTAGCGTAGAATTCGTACAAGCAAAATTAATTCGTGGTCCGTTCATGGATATTCGTATTAAGAAGAAAATATGAATATCCATGAACGGACCACGAATTTTACATGATTTTTCAGTTGTTTTTGACCTTTCAGAGCGTTATTCCTAAATCAGCATCATACCCGCCTCCTCGGCCTCGCGGCGCATTTCCTCGGGCCAGATACTGGCCTGAATCTCTCCGATATGGGCCTTGTGGAGCATCACCATGCAAAGACGGCTCTGTCCGATGCCACCGCCGATGCTCAGAGGCAGCTTGTCGTTCAAGAGCTGCTGATGGAAGTAGAGCTGCTCCCTCTCCTCCTGGCCCTCAATCTTCAGCTGGCGCAAGAGGCTTTCCTTGTCCACGCGGATGCCCATGCTGCTCAACTCGAAGCTGCGGCCCAGCACGGGATACCAGATGAGGATGTCGCCGTTGAGGCCGGCCTTGCCATTCTCGGCCACGGTGCTCCAGTCGTCATAGTCGGCAGCGCGGCCGTCGTGTTTCTTGCCGTCGCTCAACTTACCGCCGATGCCCTCTACGAACACGGCACCATACTTCTCACAAATGGCATCCTCGCGCTCCTTAGGAGTCTTGTCGGGATACATGTCGAGCAAGTCCTGCGCATGCACAAAGTGGATTTCCTCGGGCAGGAAGGGCTTGAGCTGGGGATAGTGCTCGCAGGTGAGATACTCCGTGCGGCGGATGGCGGAATAGATGCGACGCACCACGTTCTCAAGGAAAGCGATGGTGCGGTCCTCGCGGTTCACTACGGCCTCCCAGTCCCACTGGTCCACGTAGAGCGAGTGGAGATTGTCCAACTCCTCGTCTGCACGGATGGCGTTCATGTCGGTGTACACGCCATAGCCTGGTTCAATGCCATACTCGGCCAGCGTGAGTCTCTTCCACTTGGCCAGCGAGTGAACTACCTCGGCCTGTGCCTCTCCCAAGTCCTTGATGGGGAAGCTCACGGGACGCTCCACGCCGTTGAGGTCGTCGTTGATACCAAGGCCCTTCAACACGAAGAGGGGAGCCGTGACACGGCGCAGGCGAAGTTCGGTACTCAGGTTCTGCTGGAAGAATTCTTTTATCAGTTTGATGCCCATCTCGGTCTGGCGCATATCCAGCAGCGCCTTGTAGCCCTGGGGTTTGATCAGTTTGCTCATTTTAATGTTATATTTTTTGTTGTTTCTTCTATTTTGTCGTTGTTTGAGTCCATCTTCTTTGAAATGGCACTGCAAAGGTACAAAAATATTATTAATCTGCAAGCATTTTCTATGATTATTTTACAAAAAGATAGTATTTTTCGCATTTCCACTAACAATTTGCAGTATTTTCTCAAGACAACAGATGATGGAAGTCTATCCTGCCACCTATTATAATATATGTAAAGAGAAGCACCATCGTACTTTTAAGTAACATTGAAAAAAACAAGTTGGTACAATTTGCCTGCACGCTGGGCCATTCCGCCAAAAAAAACGGCAAAAAATTTGGCCGTTCCAAATAAAAGCCGTACCTTTGCAGCATCCATTACGGCAAAAGGTCTCGTAGCTTAGCTGAATAGAGCGTCGGATTCCGGTTCCGAAGGTCATGGGTTTGAATCCCATCGAGATCACCAGGAGAAACAAGTTTTGTAATTTCTCAACCTTTCACCCCTTCCGGATTTTCGGAAGATTAAATACTTAGAAACATGGATTTAGTAGAGCGATTCATCAACTACACGAGATTTGACACGCAGTCTAGCGAAGACTCCGACAGTGTGCCCAGCACGGCGAAGCAACTCGAATTCGCCAAGTACCTGAAACACGAGCTCGAGGAAGAAGGCCTCAGCGATGTAGAGATGGACAACATGGGCTACATCTACGCCACCCTCAAGGGCAATACCAAGAAAAAGGCTCCTACTATCGGATTCATCTCACATATGGACACATCTCCCGATGCCAGCGGCAAAGATATCAAGGCTCGCGTAATCCGCAATTACGACGGCAACGACATCGAGCTGAGTCCAGGCATTATCTCTAGCGTAGAAAAATTCCCCGAGCTCAAGGCTCACAAGGGCGAGGACATCATCGTGACAGACGGCACCACTCTGCTCGGAGCCGATGACAAAGCGGGAATCGCCGAGATTGTACAGGCCATGTGCTACCTGCGCGACCACGACGAGATTAAACACGGCGACATCCGCGTGGGCTTCAATCCCGACGAGGAGATAGGCATGGGAGCACACCACTTCGACGTGGAGAAGTTCGGCTGCGACTGGGCCTACACCATGGACGGAGGCGACCTGGGCGACCTGGAATATGAGAACTTCAATGCCGCCGCTGCCAAGATACACATCAAGGGCGTGAGCGTGCACACGGGATATGCCAAGGGCAAGATGGTGAACGCCAGCCGACTGGCCGTAGAGTTGCAGAACATGATACCAGAGGCCGAAACCCCCGAGCAGACCGAGGGCTATCAGGGCTTCTACCACCTGCTGGGCATAGAGAGCCGCTGCGAGGAGGCCAAGATGAGCTACATCATCCGCGACCACGACCGCCAGAAGTTCGAGGCCCGCAAGGACTTCATCGAGAGCTGCGTGAAGAAGATGAACGAGAAGTATGGCGAGGGCACGGTGACGGCCGAAATATACGACCAGTACTATAACATGAAGGAGAAGATAGACCCCAATATGCACGTCATCGACATCGTGCTCAGGGCCATGCAGGAGAGCGGTGTTCCGCCCCGCGTGGAGCCCATCCGCGGCGGCACCGACGGGGCTCAGCTCAGCTTCAAGGGCCTACCCTGCCCCAACATCTTCGCCGGAGGCGTGAACTTCCATGGCCCCCATGAGTTCGTGAGCGTACAGGTGATGGAGAAAGCCGTGAAGACCATCGTGAAGATTTGCGAGATTACGGCAGAATACAACGACTGAAAATAGGTGATAGTTGATAGTTAATAGTAGATAACGGCTTCCCCGTTTAGCAAGTTTGCCCTATTAACTGTCAACTATCAACTTTTAACTATAAACTATTATTTTTCTATGGCAGAAATACCCTTCCTTGTAAAAGACCTGGCACTCATCCTGATGGTGGCAGGCATCGTCACCCTCCTGTTCAAGAGGCTCAAGCAGCCGCTTGTGCTGGGATATATCGTGGCGGGATTCCTCGTGTCGCCCCACATGCCCTACACCATGTCGGTAATCGACGAGAGCGCCATCAAGACATGGGCCGACATCGGTGTCATCTTCACCCTCTTCTCACTCGGACTCGACTTCTCGTTCAAGAAGATAGTGAAGATGGGAGCATCGCCCATCATCGCCTGCGTGGTCATCGTGTTCTCCATGATGATGCTGGGCATCAGCGTGGGCCATGGGTTCGGATGGCAGAGGATGGACTGCATCTTCCTGGGAGGTATGCTGGCCATGAGCTCCACCACTATTATATATAAGGCCTTCGACGACATGGGAATCAGGCAGCAGAAGTTTGCCTCCATGGTGATGAGCGTGCTTATATTGGAAGACATCCTGGCCATCGTGATGATGGTGATGCTATCGGCTATCGCCAGCGGCAGCAATCCCGACGGTGGACAGATGCTCACATCGGTACTGAAGATTGCCTTCTTCCTCGTGCTGTGGTTTATCGTGGGCATCTCGGCCATCCCCTGGTTCCTGCGCTCGGTGAGGAAGCTCATCAACAACGAAACACTGCTCATCGTGGCCCTGGGCCTCTGCTGCGGCATGGCCGTGCTGAGCACCCAAGTGGGATTCTCCAGTGCCTTCGGTGCCTTTGTGATGGGCAGCATCCTGGCGGAGACGGTAGAGGCAGAGAAAATCATCAAACTCGTGGAACCGGTAAAGAATCTCTTCGGAGCCATCTTCTTCGTGTCGGTGGGTATGCTCGTAGACCCGAAAATCCTCATGGAATATGCCATACCCATCGCCATCCTGGTATGCACCATCCTGCTAGGCCAGGCCGTGCTGGGCACCCTTGGCTTCATGCTCGGCGGCGAGAGTCTGAAGTCGGCCATGCGCTGCGGATTCTCCATGGCACAGATAGGTGAGTTCTCGTTCATCATAGCCTCGCTGGGCCTTGCGCTCGGCGTGATTAGCGACTTCCTCTACCCCGTGGTGGTGGCGGTGAGCGTGATTACCACCTTCCTCACGCCCTACATGATACGTCTGGCTCTGCCCACCTACCAGGTGATGGAGAAGCATCTGCCCGACCGCCTCATCCACGTGCTCAACCACTTCGCCATGAGCCCCCCCCAGACACAGCAGCACAGCAAGTGGCGCAGTCTGTTGCGCCAGATGACCATCATCACCGCTGCCTACTCCATTCTGTCCGCCGCCGTCATCGCCCTGATGTTCACCTTTGCGCTGCCGCTGTTCCGCAACCTGCTGCCAGGCTGGAATCTCCACTGGTATGCCAATGCCATCACGGGTGCGCTCACCATCCTGCTGATTTCCCCCTTCCTGCGTGCCATCGTGATGAAGAAGAACCGCAGCCCCGAATGGCGCCGCCTGTGGGTGGAGAGTTCCAGCAACCGCATTCCATTGATTTTCACCGTATTCGTGAGGGTCATCATAGCTCTGGCGTTCATCTTCTACATCATCAACTATCTGAGCCAATTCGCCAGTGCGCTCTCCGTGTGCATAGGAATCGTGTTGGTGGCACTCATGGTAACTTCTAGACAAATCAAGAAGCGATCCATCGTGATGGAGAGACTCTTCATCCTCAACCTGCGCTCACGCGATATCGCCGCACAGGTGAACGGCATGAAGAAACCACTCTACGAGGGCAGACTGCTGGACCGAGACATCCACATCGGCGAGTTTGACGTGCCCGAGGAGTCTACCTGGGCGGGCAAGTCGCTGAAAGAGCTCCATCTTACCCAGCGCTTCGGAGTGGACCTGAGCAGCATTCGCCGCGGTTCTCACCGCCTCAACATCCCAGGCGGCGACATGGTGATATTCCCTGGCGACAAACTGCAGGTGATAGGCAACGACGATCAGCTGCGGACTTTCAACAAATGCCTGCAGGGCGAGCTGTTGGCTGAAGACCGGGAGATAGAGAAACGGGAGATGCGGCTGAGCCAGCTCATCATCTCCGCCCAGAGCGAGTTCCTGGGCAAAACACTGGGCGAAAGCGGCATTCGCGACAAATACAACTGTATGGTTGTGGGCTTGGAGGAAGGTCGCGAGAACCTGACCCACATAAGCACCTCACGCCGCTTCAAGAAGGGCGACATCCTATGGATTGTAGGAGAGCCGGCCGACCTGAAGAGGATTGGCGAAGCCACGGCAAAGACGAAAGCCTAAATATCAAAACACCGTAATGTGGAAACAGCCCTGCTTCACCTCGTACTTGACGTGACAACGCTTGTTCTGGCGGAAGTCGCGGAGCACTTCGCTGAGCACCCACTTCAAGGAGTCATTGCGCACCAGTCGGCGTGGCTGCCGACTGGTTTCCACCTGTTTGTAGCGATTGTAGCAAACGTCGAAGGTGGTGCCGTAGAGATGGCATGAATTTTCAGTGGCATTACCGTTGCGCAGGCGCAGGCGGTTCACATCGTCCTTGGTGCGCAGGATGCTCGTCACAATAATCTTATGAAGAGGGATGCCCTTCACCTGGAGGGAGTCGAAGTAGGCACGGCCGATGTCTTGCAACAATACCGAGGCACGGGGCACAAGATAAGGGATACTGCTGTTGAGCTTGTCTACATAGAAGAAGGGGTTGCTGCCCACATATACCAGCCGTCCCTTGCTGTGCTCCGCCTCCACACGGTTCTGCACGGGCTGCACACCATGGCGCATGGCCGAGGCGAGCTGCACATCCTGCTGGTCGGGGAAAGTGTTGCCGAAATGGGGCACTGAGAAGATGCGGTGCTTCACCTCGCGCCCGTCCTTGTCGAAGAAGACGGACAACTTGTCTGGCCGGACCATATCGGACGTGTCATCCAGCTCCACCTCTGCCACTTTTTTTTCGGGAGCATCGGCTTCTTTGCTCTCCTCCACCTTATTTTTATTTTCAACCTTCTCATCGCCTATTCCCTGGCTTGGCACGGCCACGCCGGGGAAAATCCATCTCACGAGCGCAAGGACCAGCACCACGACCACAAACCCTTGCAAATAGCTGTTCTTGTTTATCTTGTTCTGCTTCTTCATTTTCAAAAATTTCTAATTTTCTTGCAAAGGTAGCAAAAACTATTTAAAAATTTGCTCATTTCAGAGAAAAGTAGTAATTTTGCAGCGTTATATAACAAATATTAGTAAGAACAGTTTAAACTATTTAGAATAAAGAGTTTTGATAGAGAAGCATATAGTACTCGAAGATATAGATCCGGTGATGTTCTACGGAGTGAACAATGCCCATCTGCAGATGATCAGGTCACTGTATCCCAAGTTGCGCATCGTGGCACGCGACAACGTGATTCGTGTGCTCGGCGACGAGGAGGAAATGGCGAAGGCCGAGGAGGACATCGAGCAGATGAGGAAGCACCTTGCCAAATACAACACGCTGAGCGAGGAGGACATCCTCGACATCGTGAAGGGCAAGCAGACCAAGGCCGACGCCGTGAAGGGAGTGCTGGTCTACAGCATCAGCGGCCGCCCCATCAAGAGCCGGAGCGAGAACCAGCAACAGCTCGTCGATGCCTACGAGAAGAACGACATGGTGTTTGCCGTGGGCCCCGCCGGAACGGGCAAGACCTACCTAAGCATCGCCCTCGCCGTGAAGGCTCTCAAGGAGAAAGCCATCAAGAAAATCATCCTCTCCCGTCCTGCCGTGGAAGCTGGCGAAAAGCTCGGTTTCCTGCCGGGAGACATGAAAGACAAGATAGACCCATACTTGCAACCACTTTATGATGCACTGGAGGACATGATTCCTGCCGTCAAGTTGCAAGACATGATGGAAAAGCACATCATCCAAATTGCGCCGCTCGCCTTCATGCGAGGCCGCACGCTGAGCGATGCCGTCGTCATCCTGGACGAGGCACAGAACACCACCTCACAACAGATTCGCATGTTTCTCACCCGCATGGGCATAAACACCAAGATGATCATCACGGGCGACCTCACCCAGATAGACTTGCCCCGCGAACAGCGCAGCGGCCTGAAGGAGGCCCTCAAGATACTCGACGGCGTGGAGGGCATCGGCGTGGTAAGGCTCGGGCAGAAAGACATCGTAAGGCATAAACTCGTCACTCGCATCGTAAACGCCTACGACGCTTATGACAAAGCAAGGAGTGAAGAACGAAAAGCGAAGAACGAAGAGACAAAGTTTTAATTTTTCAAAGTATAAAAAACAATGAAAGCATTAACAAAGACAGATTTCCATTTCAATGGACAGAAGAGTGTTTACCACGGTAAAGTACGTGATGTGTATGACATTAACGACGACATCCTCGTGATGGTCGCTACCGACAGAATCTCAGCCTTCGACGTCGTTCTGCCCAAGGGTATCCCATTCAAGGGGCAGGTGCTCAACCAGATTGCCGCCAAGTTCTTGGATACGACGACAGACATCTGTCCCAACTGGAAGTTGGCCACTCCAGACCCAATGGTAACAGTGGGTTTGAAGTGCGAGGGTTTCCGTGTCGAGATGATTATCCGCTCCATCCTCACGGGCAGTGCATGGAGAGAGTATCAGAAAGGATGCCGCGAGCTTTGTGGCGTGAAGCTGCCCGACGGAATGCGCGAGAACGAGCGTTTCCCAGAGCCTATCATCACTCCCACCACGAAGGCCGACGAGGGTCACGACATGAACATCTCCAAGGAGGAAATCATCGCCCAGGGCATTGTTAGTGCTGAGGACTATGCAGTGATGGAAGACTACACTCGCCGCATCTTCAAGCGCGGCCAGGAGATTGCAGCCAAGCAGGGCTTGATTCTCGTAGATACCAAGTATGAATTTGGCAAGCGCGACGGCAAGGTTTACCTCATCGACGAGATTCACACCCCCGACTCCAGCCGCTACTTCTATGCCGAAGGCTACGAGGAGAAATTCGAGAAGGGCGAGCCACAGCGCCAGCTCTCCAAAGAGTTCGTTCGCCAGTGGCTCATCGAGCACAACTTCATGAACGAGCCCGGCCAGACGATGCCCGAGATTACCGACGAGTATGCCGAGAGCGTGAGCGACCGCTACATCGAGCTCTACGAGCACATCACCGGCGAGCGCTTCGACAAGGCCACCGAGGAAGGCGACATCGCCGCACGCATCGAGAAGAACGTGAGCGAATGGCTTGCCACACGCAAATAATAAGAAATGTATAAGCAAGAACAAATCAAACCCCACGAGGGCACGGGAGACAAGGGAAAACTGGTGGAGGAAATGTTCGACAACATCGCCCCCACCTACGACACCCTCAACCACCGCCTCTCGTGGGATATAGACAAGGGATGGCGCAAGAAGGCAATCAAGCGGCTTGCGCCCTTCTCGCCCAAGAAGATGCTCGACATCGCCACAGGTACTGGCGACTTCGCCATCCTCGCCGCCCAAATGCTGCACCCCGAACAGCTGGTGGGAGCAGACATCTCCGAAGGCATGATGGAGATAGGCCGACAGAAAGTGAAGCAGCTCGGACTGGAACAGACCATCTCCTTCGCCAAGGAAGACTGCCTCAACCTCTCCTTCGAAAACGACACCTTCGACGCCGTGACCGCCGCCTTCGGCATCCGCAACTTCCAGAACCTAGACCAAGGTCTACGCGAGATGTGCCGGGTACTCAAGCCGGGCGGACACCTCTGCATCGTGGAGCTGACCACACCTGTGAGTTTCCCCATGAAGCAACTCTTCGGCATCTACTCAGGCACCGTGCTGCCCATCTACGGCAAGCTCATCTCCAAGGACCGCAGCGCCTACGACTATCTCAACAAGACCATCGCTGCCTTCCCGCAGGGCGAGGTGATGATGGAGGTGTTCAAGAAGGCAGGTTTCCGCGAGGCCGAGTTCAAGCGGCTCACCTTCGGCATCTGCACCCTCTATTTTGCAACCAAATAAAAACATAGAAGAAATTATGGACAAGTATGGACTCATAGGTTACCCTCTGGGGCATTCGTTCTCCAAGAACTACTTCAACGAAAAGTTTGAGAACGAGGGCATCAACGCCCAGTACATCAACTTCGAGATTCCTAGCATCGAAGGTCTCACCGAGGTGCTCGACTCCAACCCCGAACTGAAGGGACTCAACGTCACCATCCCCTACAAGGAAAAGGTGATAAGCTATCTTGACAACGTA
Source organism: Bacteroides fragilis (assembly GCA_963630065.1). Taxonomy (GTDB): domain Bacteria; phylum Bacteroidota; class Bacteroidia; order Bacteroidales; family Bacteroidaceae; genus Prevotella; species Prevotella fragilis_A. The sequence continues at coordinate 29,137 of CAVGLH010000009.1, forward strand.
AGTCCCGAGGCCATCGCCATCGGAGCCGTCAACGTAATCAAGGTAGACCACAAGGGCAACAACACCATCCTCACAGGATACAACAGCGATGTGATAGGCTTCACCCAAAGCATCGAGCCTTTCATCGAGTCGTTCCACAAGAAGGCACTCATCCTGGGAACGGGCGGTGCTTCCAAGGCCATCAACTATGGTCTGAAATCACTCGGACTGGAAACAGTCTTCGTGAGTCGATACGAACGTCCAGGCACCATTCAGTATGACAAGATCACTCCCGAAGTTATCAAGGAGTATAATGTCATCGTGAACTGCACCCCCGTGGGCATGTACCCACATGTAGACGAATGTCCCCAGCTCCCCTACGAGGCAATGGACACCCACACCCTGCTCTACGACCTCATCTACAATCCCGACGAGACCCTCTTCATGAAGAAGGGAAAGGAGCATGGAGCCACGGTGAAAAACGGGCTCGAAATGCTCTTGCTCCAGGCTTTCGCATCGTGGGATTTCTGGCACGAAAACAATTAAATCAATCAAAAGATTATGGACAATAGATATATGATGCGCGGCGTGAGCGCTGCCAAGGAAGATGTGCACAACGCCATCAAGAACATAGACAAGGGTATCTTCCCGCAGGCATTCTGCAAAATCATACCCGACGTGCTGGGAGGAGACCCAGAGTATTGCAACATCATGCACGCCGACGGAGCCGGCACCAAGTCGAGCCTGGCCTACATGTACTGGAAGGAAACGGGCGACCTCTCCGTATGGAAAGGCATCGCACAGGACGCCATTGTGATGAACACCGACGACCTGCTCTGCGTAGGAGCCGTAGACAACATCCTTGTCTCCTCCACCATCGGACGCAACAAGATGCTCATCCCCGGCGAGGTAATCTCCGCCATCATCAACGGCACCGACGATCTGCTGCATGAGATGCGGGAGATGGGTATCGGCATCTACCCAACCGGAGGCGAAACTGCCGACGTGGGCGACCTGGTGCGCACCATCATCGTAGACTCCACCGTGACCTGCCGCATGAAGCGCAGCGACGTGATTGACAACGCCAACATCCGTCCCGGCGACGTCATCGTGGGCCTCTCTTCCACTGGCCAGGCCACCTATGAGAAGAAATACAACGGCGGTATGGGCAGCAACGGTCTCACCTCTGCCCGCCACGACGTTTTCGCCAAGTATCTGGCCGAGAACTATCCCGAGAGCTACGACCACGCTGTGCCCGAGGAATTGGTTTACAGTGGCAAGTATAAATTGACCGACGCTGTGGAGGGCTCGCCCATCAACGCCGGAGAGCTCGTTCTCTCCCCCACCCGCACCTACGCCCCCGTCATCAAGAAGATGCTCGACGAGCTTCGCCCGGAGATTCACGGTATGGTACACTGCACGGGCGGTGCACAGACCAAGGTGCTCCACTTTGTGGGCGAGAACTGCAAGGTGGTAAAGGACAACATGTTCCCCGTACCCCCTCTCTTCAAGGCCATCCACGACTGCTCCGGCACCGACTGGAAGGAAATGTACCAGGTGTTCAACATGGGTCATCGCATGGAAATCTACGTGCGCCCCGAAGTGGCCGAGAAAGTCATCGCCATCAGCAAGAGCTTCAACATCGACGCACAGGTGGTGGGACACATCGAGGAAGGCCAGCGCAGCCTCACCATCAAGAGCGAGTTTGGAACGTTTGAATACTAATAATGTGAGTGTGAACTTAACATTTAACATTACACTTAATGGACAATAACAATATACTACAGAAGCTGGAGGGACTTGAGAGCCGATATGAGGAAGTGAGCACCCTCATCACCGACCCCGACGTAATCGCCGACCAGTCGCGCTACGTGAAACTGACCAAGGAATGGAAAGACCTTGGCGACATCATGGACGCACGCAAGAGATACATCAACTGCCTCAACAGCATCAAGGAGGCCAAGGACATCCTGGCCAACGAGAGCGACCCCGAGATGAAGGAGATGGCTCGCGAGGAACTCAGCGAGAACGAGGCCCTGCAGCCCAAGCTGGAGGAGGAAATCAAGATTGCCCTAGTGCCCAAGGACCCCGAGGATGCCAAGAACGTACAGATGGAAATACGTGGCGGTGCCGGTGGCGACGAGGCTGCCCTCTTCGCCGGAGACCTCTTCAATATGTACAAGAAATACTGCGAGTCGAAGGGATGGACTGTCAGCGTGACATCTGTCTCCGAAGGCGCAGTGGGCGGTTACAAGGAAATCGACTTCGCCGTGAGCGGAACCGATGTCTACGGAACCTTGAAATATGAGAGTGGCGTTCACCGCGTGCAGCGCGTGCCTGCCACCGAGACCCAGGGCCGCATGCACACCTCGGCTGCCACCGTGGCCGTATTGCCAGAGGCCGACAAGTTTGAGGTGAACATCAACGAGGGCGACATCAAGTGGGATACTTTCCGCAGCTCCGGTGCCGGTGGTCAGAACGTGAACAAGGTGGAGTCTGGAGTGCGCCTACGCTACCCCTGGAAGAACCCCGTGACGGGCGAGGTGGAGGAAATCCTCATCGAGTGTACCGAGACGCGCGACCAGCCTAAGAACAAGGAGCGCGCCCTGAGCCGCCTCTACACCTTCATCCACGACCGCGAGCACCAGAAGTATGTAGACGACATCGCCAGCCGCCGCAAGAGCCTCGTATCCACGGGCGACCGCTCGGCCAAGATTCGCACCTACAACTTCCCTCAGGGCCGCGTCACCGACCATCGCATCGGCTACACCACCCACGACCTCAGCGGATTCCTCGGCGGAGACATCCAGGGCATGATCGATGCCCTCACAGTGGCCGAGAACGCAGAGAAACTGAAAGAATCAGAATTGTAGAATATTTGGAGATAAAAAAGAAGCTAAGAAGTTAAGGAGTTAAGACATTAGTACCTAGCAGAACATATGTCTTCTCCTACGCCCAACATACATTTGTCTTAACTCCTTAACTTCTTTAACTCCTTTAACTCCCTAAAAAAAATGAACAGAAAAGAACTAGTAGAGCAGATTTTCGCCAAGAAGAGTTTCTTGTGCGTAGGTCTTGACACAGATATCAACAAGTTGCCAGAGTGCATCAAGAACAGTGAGAAAATACAAGGCGCTGAGGCCGAGATGATGTTCGTCTTTAACAAGGCGATTATCGATGCAACAGCTCCTTATTGCGTGGCCTACAAGCCCAACCTGGCCTTCTATGAGAGCCGCGGCATCGACGGCATGATTGCCTTCGAGAACACCATCAAGTATCTCAAGAGCCACTATCCCCACCACTTCATCATCGCCGATGCCAAGCGCGGCGACATCGGCAACACATCCAAGATGTACGCACAGACATTCTTCGAGGAATACGACCTCGACTCGCTCACCGTGGCCCCCTACATGGGCGAAGACTCCGTGAAACCTTTCCTGGAGTATGACGGCAAGTGGGTCATCCTCCTGGCACTGACCAGCAACAAGGGAAGCCACGACTTCCAGCTCACTGAGGACAAGGAGGGCGAGCGCCTCTTCGAGAAAGTGCTGAAGAAGAGCCAGGAATGGGGCAACGACGAGAACATGATGTACGTGGTGGGTGCCACACAGGGCCAAATGTTTGAGGACATCCGCAAGGTAGCCCCCAATCACTTCCTCCTCGTGCCGGGCGTAGGCGCACAGGGCGGCAGCCTTCAGGAGGTGTGCAAGTATGGCATCATCAAGGATTGCGGCTTGCTCGTCAATTCCTCTCGCGGCATCATCTACGCCAGCAACGGTGACGACTTCGCCGAGGTGGCAGCCCAGAAGGCCAAGGAACTGCAGGAGCAAATGGCTGCAGAGCTGGAAAAGCTCTAGCTTGCAAGCCCCAAAGTATTTTAGGCGCAAAGTTCACGATATTTCGGGCTTTGCGCCTATATTTTTGCCTTTTCTGGAAGAAAATAGTAAAATATTGCGAAAGAATTACTCGTATCTGAATCTTTTTTGCTATTTTTGCACCAAATATAATGAAACTAGATGATTATGGAATTTACCGCTCAACAAATAGCCCAGTTAATACAGGGCAAGGTAGAAGGTGACGACAACGCTACGGTCAACTCCTTCGCCAAGATCGAGGAGGGCAAGGAAGGAGCCATCTCGTTCCTCTCCAACCCCAAATACACCCACTATATCTACGACACAAAGTCGAGCGTCGTGCTCATCGACGAGAGCGTTCAGCTGGAACATCCTGTCAGCACTACACTCATCCGCGTGAAGAACGCCTACGAGAGTGTGGCTAAGTTGCTCCAGATGTACGCTTCCATGAAGCCTAAGAAGACCGGCATCGACCCGTTGGCATTCGTTTCTCCCAAAGCCAAGGTGGCCGAGGGTGTCTACGTAGGTGCGTTTGCTTATATCGCCGATGGCGCAGAGGTGGGCGAAGGTAGCCAGATTTATCCTCACGCCTACATCGGCGAGGGTGTCAAGTTGGGCAAGAATGCCCTCATCTATCCCAACGTCACCATCTACCACGGCTGCAAGCTGGGCGACAACGTGACTATCCATGCAGGCAGTGTGATTGGAGCCGACGGATTCGGCTTCGCCCCGGGTCCTGAAGGCTACGACAAGATTCCTCAGATAGGCATCGTCACCATCGAGGACAACGTGGAGATTGGAGCCAACACCTGTGTGGACCGCTCCACCATGGGAAGCACCTACGTGCGCAAGGGCGTGAAACTCGACAATCTCGTACAGATTGCCCACAACACCGACATCGGCGAAAACACCGTGATGTCTGCCCAGGTGGGCGTGGCTGGTAGCACCAAGGTAGGACAGTGGTGTATGTTCGGAGGACAGGTGGGCATCGCTGGTCACATCACCATCGGCGACAAGGTGTTCCTCGGTGCGCAGAGCGGTGCGCCAGGCAGCATCAAGAGCGGGCAGCAGCTCATCGGCACGCCTCCTATGGAGCAGCGCGCCTACTTTAAGTCGCAGGCCATCTTCCGCCGCCTGCCCGACATGTACAAGGAGCTGAATGAGCTTAAGAAAGAAATAGAAGAGTTGAAGAAAAGATAATTTCATAAATTGCTATGTCAAAACAAAAGACACTGAAAGGAAGTTTCTCATTGTGCGGCAAGGGACTGCACACGGGCTTGAGTCTTACCGTGACCTTCAACCCCGCCCCAGAGAACACAGGATATAAGATACAGCGCATCGACCTGGAAGGCGAACCCGTAATCCAGGCCGTGGCAGAAAACGTGGTTGAGACCCAGCGCGGCACCGTGATTGGCAGAGACGACATCCGCATAAGCACCATCGAGCATGGTATGTCGGCCCTCTACGCACTGGGCATCGACAACTGCTTGATACAGGTGAACGGTCCAGAATTCCCCATCCTCGACGGCTCCGCCGCCATGTATGTGAAGAAGATACAGGACGTGGGCATCCAGGAGCAGAATGCAGAGAAAGATTTCTACATCATCCGCCACAAGATAGAGGTGAAGGACGACAACGGGTCGGTAATCACTATCCTGCCCGACGAGGAGTTCAGCATCACGGCGATGTGCTCCTTCGAGAGCAAATTCGTCAACAGCCAGTTTGCCACACTCGACAAGATGGACACCTACGTGGAGGAGATTGCATCGGCACGCACCTTCGTCTTCGTGCGCGACATCATGCCCCTTCTCCAAGCCAATCTCATCAAGGGCGGCGACCTGGACAACGCCATCGTCATCTATGAGCGCCAGGTGGAGCAAGAACAGCTCGACAAGCTCGCCGACCACCTGAAGGTGCCCCGCATGGACGCCAGCAAACTGGGCTACATCCAAAACCGCCCATTGCAGTGGGAGAATGAGTGTACACGCCATAAGTTGCTCGACATCATCGGTGACATGGCCCTCATCGGCAAGCCCATCAAGGGTCGCATCATCGCCACCCGTCCGGGCCATACGGTGAACAACAAGTTTGCCCGCCTGATGCGCAAGGAGATTCGCAAGCACGAGATTCAGGCTCCCATCTACAACCCCAACGAGGAGCCCATCATGGACAACATCCGCATCCGCCAGCTCCTGCCCCACCGCTATCCGATGCAGTTGGTGGACAAGGTGATCGCCATGGGTTCGGACAGCATCGTGGGCATCAAGAACGTGACCAGCAACGAGCCATTCTTCCAGGGCCACTTCCCCGAGGAGCCAGTGATGCCGGGCGTATTGCAGGTGGAGGCCATGGCCCAGTGCGGCGGTCTGCTCGTGCTCAACCAGTTGGAGGAGCCTGAACGCTGGAGCACCTACTTCATGAAGCTCGACGACGTGAAGTTCCGCAAGAAGGTGGTGCCAGGCGACACCCTCCTCTTCCGTGTGGAGCTGCTCGCCCCCGTGCGCCACGGCATCAGCTCGATGAAGGGCTATATGTTCGTAGGCGACCAGGTAGTGGCAGAGGCAACATTCACAGCACAAATCATCAAAAACAAGTAATAATATGAATCAAATAAGTCCATTGGCATACGTCCATCCCGAGGCCAAGCTCGGCGACAACAACATCATCGGCCCCTTCTGCTACATCGACAGAAACACCGTGATGGGCGACAACAACGTGCTGCAGAACAGCGTCACCATCAACGTGGGCGCGCGCATCGGCAGCAACAACGAGATATTCCCCGGAGCCAGCATCTCCACCAAGCCCCAAGACCTGAAGTTCAAGGGCGAGGAGACCATCTGCGAAGTGGGCGACAACAACAGCATCCGTGAGAACGTAACCATCTCCCGAGGCACCGCATCAAAGGGCAAGACCGTGGTGGGAAGCAACAACCTCTTGATGGAGTGCGTACACGTGGCCCACGACTGCGAGCTGGGCAACGGCCTGATCATCGGCAACTCGACCAAGTTTGCCGGAGAAGTGGTGGTAGACGACTGCGCCATCATCAGCGCCAACGTGCTCGTACACCAGTTCTGCCACATCGCAGGCTACGTGATGATACAGGGCGGTTGCCGCTTCTCCCAGGACATTCCTCCCTACATCATCGCCGGCAAGGAGCCTACACGCTACTGCGGCCTCAACCTCATCGGTCTGCGCCGCCGCGGCTTCAGCAACGAGACCATCCAGAACATCCACGAAGCCTACCGCCTGCTCTACGGAAAGGGCATTCTGAAGGAAGGCATCGAGGAAATCAAGAAAAACATGGAGGTGACGAAGGAAATACAGTACATCATCGACTTCGTGGAGAAATCGCAGCGAGGAATCATTCGATAATGAAAACTTTAATCGTAGTGCTCGGTCCTACCGGTGTTGGTAAGACCGAGCTTTGTCTTTCCTTGGCGGAACACCTCGCCACCCCCATCATCAATGCCGACTCCCGACAGATATTTGCCGAACTGCCCATCGGAACCGCCGCCCCTACCGCCAGACAGCAACAGAGAGTGAAGCACTATTTCGTGGGCAATCACCACATCGAGGATTATTACAGCGCAGCGCAATACGAGGCCGACGTGATGAAACTCTTGGAGGAAGAAATATTCCCCCAGCACGACGTGGCCTTGCTCACGGGCGGCAGCATGATGTACATCGACGCCGTGTGCAAGGGCATCGACGACATCCCCACCGTGAGGGACGACATCCGCACATGGATGAAGCA
>CAVGLH010000010.1:0-36395 GCA_963630065.1 Bacteroides fragilis
TGCTCCACTCATGTCGAAATGCAGCACGGGGTGCTTCACCCATTCTTTCTCATATTCGGCAATGGCAAGTCCTTCGAAGAGCTCTTTCTTGCCCTCGAAGTAACATTTCAGCGTTGACGCAAACAACGACTTGCCGAATCGCCTTGGGCGACTCAGAAAGACGAATTTCATCTTTTTCTGCATGAAATCGACAATGTATTGTGTCTTATCGACATACAGATACTCGTCTTCCCGGATATTCTCGAAAGTCTGTATTCCTACGGGGTATGCGTTTACAAGTCTTGCCATAATCTCTGTTCCTTTCCTTCAATAGTTGATGGCAAAGATAAGGTATTTTTCTTGATTATCCAAGCATTTCAAAATAATTAAGGAAATATTTGCTATTTGTCTTGCCGTAAGTAAACGGCAAGGCTAAGTGGCTTCCCTTATTATCCATTTACCGACGGTGCGCCGGTTGCTGTCGTAGTTGACTCCAATCTTTACCAACCGCTTGCCGTCGGCGGAATAGGGGATGAGGTAGCCCTTGTCGTCTATCTGCTTGAGTGCATCCTCTGCCGACCCGTCGTATTTCATTTCGAACACATAGATGGTGTCTGGCATGTGGACCACGGCGTCTGCTCTGCCGATGGCACTGTCTTCCTCCACCTTGATGTAAGCCCCCATGAGGTTGAAAATCAGATAGAAGACCGTCTGGAAGTCACGCTCGTTCTTGTTGGAGAGATGGTTGGAGATGCTGGAGAGGTAAGCCCTGAGCTTTTGCATACATTCCTCCACTTGGCCTTTGCTCAGACATTGTGCCAGTTTCACGACCAGGCTGTTGTTGTTGACCGAAATGGGGGAAAGGTAGTTGGGGGCAAGGCTCTTCAGCATGCCTATTTTCACTTCCCTGTTGGGGTAGCCCAATGTGTAGGTTTGGAATGCCGGGTTATATGACTTGATAGTGAGGTAGCCGCTCTGGTAAAGCAAGGGCAGCGGTGACACCATTTGCTCTGGCGACACGTCGAAATCATCTATGCTGACATCATTTTGCTCGATGTCGGTAACGTTGACGTGGTATTTTTGCAGACTCTTGATCAGGTAGCTGGGAGTGCCGGAGCCAAACCAATATGATTCCAATTTTTGGGCATTGAGTGCTCTCACGAGGCTGAAAGGGTTGAACATATCCTCGGACTGCTCGCTGAAGTGGTAACCGTCGTAATATTTGCGCAGTTTCTCCAGACACTCCTCGTACGACACTCCGAGTGCCTGCCCCAACCCCTCCACGTCGGGTCTCATCACGGTGGTCAGCTCTGTCTTGCTGATGCCGCAGATGGCGGAGTATTGGTCGAGCATGCTGATGTTCTCAAGGTTGTTCAGCTCGGAGAATATGCTGAGCTGCGAGAACTTGGTGATGCCTGTGATGAACACGAACTTGAGATAGGGGTCGAGCTTCTTCAGCGGACTGTAGAAGTTCTGCATGATGCGTCGCAGCGCAAGCAGATTGCCATCCTCGTGGATGACATCGAGCAGGGGAGCGTCATACTCGTCTATGATAACCACAACCTTCTGTCCTGTCTGTTTGTTTGCACGTTTCACGAGTCCGTCCAAACGTTCGTTGGGATCCACCTCTCCCTCATTTCTCCCATATACACTTTCATATTGCGCCAATTCGTGGGAGAGATAGCGTTTCAGCGCTTCCTCATCGAAGTGCTTTGCTCCACTCATGTCGAAATGCAGCACGGGGTGCTTCACCCATTCTTTCTCATATCCGGCAATGGCAAGTCCTTCGAAGAGCTCTTTCTTGCCCTCGAAGTAACATTTCAGCGTTGACGCAAACAACGACTTGCCGAATCGCCTTGGGCGACTCAGAAAGACGTATGTCATTCCTTTCTTCAGAAAATCCACGATATATTTTGTTTTGTCTATATAGAGATAGTTGCCCTCCCGGATTTTCTCGAAAGTCTGTATTCCTACTGGATATTTGTTTACGATTTCTACCATAATCTCACATGCTTTACGTTTCACGCCGCTAAATTACGAAGTTTTTGCGGAATACGCAAATATTTACTCTGTTCTTTGACATTCTAATTTTAAATCCCTGCCTTTACAGTGCAAAAATGGTAGCAATTGCAACTAAATTTGCAGTGGGAGACAGAAGATTTTCAACTTTTTGATAAAAAGTTTTCAACTTTCGTTTATTTTATATATCTTTGTAGCGAATTTGGCAGAACTCGTTAAAAGAGTTGAAGTCAACTTGTCTTATTGAATACAGAAAGAGTTTTATGGAGAAGAAATATGATTATATAATAGTTGGGGCAGGACTGTTCGGAATGACTTTCGCATTTCGGGCCAGGCAGAGTGGTAAGCGTTGTCTTGTGATAGAGAAACGCAGTCATTTCGGAGGAAACATATATTGTGAGAACATAGAAGGGATAAATGTCCACAAATATGGCGCCCATATATTTCATACATCTAGCAAGCAAGTTTGGGATTTTGTCAATTCGATAGTTGAGTTTAATCGTTACACGAATTCACCTGTTGCTAATTACCAAGGCGAATTGTACAATTTGCCATTCAATATGAATACTTTCTATCGAATGTGGAAAGTAAGAACCCCAGCAGAAGCAAAAGCTATGATTGAAAAACAAAAGGCTGAGGCTCTAAATGAAATGGCTCGGAGAAATGATCCCCAGCCTCGTAATTTGGAAGAGCAAGCATTGGTGTTGGTGGGCAAAGACATTTACGAACGTTTGATTAAAGGCTACACGGAAAAGCAATGGGGAAGGAAATGTACGGATCTGCCTCCTTTTATCATTCGGAGAATCCCAGTGAGGTGGTCTTTTGATAACAATTATTTCAATGATAAATATCAAGGTATTCCTGTTGGTGGATACAATAAGTTGATTGATGGCTTGTTGAAAGATATTGATAAAATGGCTGATGTCAACTATTTCGCCGATAGAGACTATTGGAACAGTCAAGCTTCGAAGATTGTGTTTACAGGAAAAATTGACGAGTTTTACGATTATCAATATGGTAAGCTGGATTATCGGACTGTGAGATTTGACGAAAAAATTATAGACGTGCCCAATTTCCAAGGAAATGCTGTGGTCAACTATACAGATGCAAGCGTGCCATATACTCGTGTTATAGAGCATAAGCATTTTGAAAGTTTTGGCGATGATGTTTATTTAAATCCTAAGACAGTAATATCTAGGGAATACTCGCAGGAGTGGAAAGAAGGTATGGAGCCTTACTATCCAATAAATGATTCCAAAAATTCGAATCTGTATGCCAAGTACTTTGCGTTGGCGAGCCAAGAGAACAATGTAATATTCGGAGGTAGGTTGGCAGAGTACAAATACTACGACATGGCTCCTATAATAGAGAAGGTGTTGAAGATTAAAAGCTTTTAGAAAATGAAGGAACGAAGACTGATTTCATTGCAAACGATAGAGGAAAGTGTCTCTCATGCAATCGTGAAGGCTAGGGCTGATGTCAATGTCGTGCTCCAATCGGCAGGTTATAAATCTTTGACTTTTGGAAGCACTTCTCCAATCGGCTTTTGGCGCGTTTTGATTCGTCATTGGAACATATTGAGCTTGAGATGGAAGATAAAGAAGACAGATGTGGTCTTTATACAATTTCCATGGATTCATAACAACAAGACGGAGTTCTATCAGAATTTATTTAATAGTGGAGCTCAGGTAGATTGTGTGATTCATGATCTCGACTCTTTTAGATGTCCGGAAGACACACAGCATAATGACGAACTTGTGCAATTAAACCGTTGTCATTCCATTATAGCTCATACGCCGGCAATGAAGGAATTTTTGCATAAGAATGGGGTTGATGAGGATAAGATTAAAATATTAAACTTCTTTCCTTATTTAACCTCTGATTCTCTTCAATCTTTGTCACCGAATTCAAAGCCTGTTGTTGTTTTTGCCGGCAATTTGGTAAAAAGTCCATTTGTGAACCATTTGGGGGAGATTGCGTCAGATAACTTGCGATTTAATTTATATGGAAAAGGGGCGGAAAAGTTTGTCGACTCTGAATATGTAAAGTATAAAGGAGTTTTTGAACCTAACCATCCTGCTGTCGTAGAGGGAACTTGGGGCTTGGTTTGGGATGGAGCAGAATTAGAGACATGTAGTGGGCTATATGGTAACTATTTGAGATATAATTCTTCTCATAAGATATCGCTGTATCTGGCCATGGGGATTCCTGTCATTTTATGGGAGGAATCTTCTTTGAAGGATATGATAGAGAAATATAATCTAGGCATTACCATTAGCTCTTTGACGGAGTTGGAGAGCAAAATCTCGAAAATGCCTGCAAGCACCATCGCAAAGATACAACAAAGTGTGCGTGAATTTGCTCCTCAAATCAGGAGTGGAGAGATTTTTCGAAAGCATCTTTGATGCATCAACCACCAAAATATCGGCAGAAAAGCAAGGAACGACGGATAGTTGTGAAAGAGCCGTGAGCAAAGTGTTGCCTCTTTGCCCACGGCTCTTTTGAAAAATTTAAATTTAAAATCTTTTCTTGCAAGGATGCGACAACTTATATAAAAGCAATGACCTGTTTAACGATGCGTATGTATTCTTTTTGTACCATTGGCGGAAATAATACTTGTTGAAAAGCCTATGGTGTACATTGTACTGTTTGCAATAGTTCCGCACCCGGCCAATGTACTCATAGTCTGTCTTGGAAATATGGCGATGCATTCTTATGCTTATTATAAACAGTGTCAACGCTTCATCAATATATCGATACAGGTTGCCTTTCATCACTGATGTCAACGCTTGAAGATTCAATGTATCCAAATATTCAAACATGCAAATTACGACCTTATTGATATGGCTAAGGTTCATATACAGCGACTTCATATTGGTGCTATTTCCTTCTCGCTCAAGAAGGTAGTTATACAAATAGATGTCATAGATTACCATCGTGTGAGCTCGGATTAACGGTACCATGCAATAGAGCATATCCGTATAACAGATACCAGTAGGAAAAACCAACTTTGTCTCTCGTAGTATTTCCGTTTTATAAGTCATACTGTGCATATTGAACTCCACAACTTTGGAATGTTCCGAGATTGAGAACTGGTGAATATCATACACCTTTCCGTATTCTACATTTTTGATTGGTCTGTATTCTTTCTGTAGTATATTCTGTTTGTCGTATTTCGCTTCCACACGCAACGTTATGACCAGGTCTGCCTCACAGTGCAAAAGTTTTTCGACAAAGGCATCCAAGTCCTCCGTCTCAAACCAATCATCTGCATCAAGAATGCGGAAATAAGTCCCACGCGCCATGGACATAGCAACATTTAGGCAAGAGCCATAATGTCCGTTTTCCTTGTCTACAACGACTACACTCTCGGGATATAGAACTTTATATTTATGTGCTATTTCAGACGTTCTGTCTTTGCTTCCATCATTAACAACGATTATTTCGATATCTGGTAAATAGCTGGATGCCGTTAGTTTCTTTAAGTTGCCATCCAGAAATTTCTCCATATTATAAGATGGTATTACAATCGATAATACGTAATTATTTTTATTCATGTTACTTCTTCTTCTTTGCCTTTATCAGTTATAGAAAGGTATCTTTGTTAGGGAAAAGGCGATTTAACAATCTGATGAGTCGCTTCTTCGTATTAAGTACCCTTTTGTGTATAGCAAGTTTGCAGTAGTCTTTATTGGATGCAGCTGCTTCTATTTCCTCCTCTACGTTTCGGTTGGTGGCGAAAGAGGTAAGAAAGAAATGGTGGATGTAATCGGTCCATTCTTCTTTGTTGCCCCAATAGTGTCCAATCCACGGCTTGGCTTCTATTAGATTTGTTTGCTCAAATAGGGCTATGGATAAGGAGTATTGTTCGATGACAATAGGCTCAGCCTGGTCATCTAGCATTCCATCGCATAAGTTGAGGGCGAGTTTGATCGTTGCTGTGAGCTTGTTTCCTGGTATGGCTACTACGCCGGCATTCCACATGTTATGCTTTTCGCTTAGGGTTACGCCTTGGTAAGTATGGCCTTTCACTGTTTTCCACATCCTCAAGCTTTTTGTCTTCATGTCCTTGGGATGCCCTTCGCTTAGGTGCATGAAGCCAAAACCATCATGCAATTTTTGCTTGATGGGTGCTAATTTATCTATTAAGAAAGTGTCTCCATCGAGATACATAAAGTCCTGGTCGGGATAGTGTTTTGCAATGTATTCTATCGCCTTTATCTTGCATCTCCAGAAGAAATCATGCTTGCCACGCCATTCCTTGAGTGTCTGCTCTGTGATAGGTATAAGATGGATTTTCTCCTTGAGATGTTCGTAATAGGACGAGTTTGTTGTGATGATATGCACTTTATCTTCGGCAGAGAGTTGGCCTAATATGGTAAGTATAGAGAACTCTACCTGTAGGTGTATATCGAGTTTGTCGCCAAAAACAAGATATAGTATATTCATAACCGAACTTTTATGAGTGTTATTTCTATTTTATTGTGTACTATTTGATTTCTTTGAATAAAGTGTCGAATTTGTTAAATGATTCATTCGATAACATCATTTGTCTCTCCTCCATCCAACAGAGTGGGATGTCATGATACATACTTGCTACAAGCGAGAAGGTGCTCGGGGCTCCTATCAGATAATCGCATTCTGAGAGTAGGCACAGGTCGTCTTCCTGGCCGCCCTGTGGAAAGACTATCTTTATATTGGGTAACCGGGCTTGATAGGAGGCCTTGTTGAGGGATGGGTCGTTGCTACAGATGTATACAGTGATGTCTTTTTCGGGAAACAATGACTTGAACTGACGGATGTAGTCTTGGTACACATCGTCTTCATAGAAGTATTTGCCGTTTTTCCAAGTCTTGTAATCTCCCCGGCGGATATGAACGCCCAGCCTCAGCTCGTTCTCAGCTTTCTTGCCCATAAAGGAACGAGTCTTGGAGATGATGACTTCGTCAAAGGCAAAGAGAGCAAGAATTTCTCGTTTGTATTTGATAAATAAGTCATAGAAACGCACTTCCCATCCTTTTACCACAAACGTGTTGTGGATGAGCATGAATTGTTCGTTCTTGTGCTTGGTTTCCTCAGAAGTATCATCGAAAACCACCATAGGTATCAGTCCCCACTTAGCCGCATATTTGGCGACGACATAGTTGAGGAAATTATGGCTGCGTGTGTGGCAAATCTTGAAGTACTGGTATTTATAGCAGAAACGCATGGAGATGCTTGTCCTGCCATGTTCACGTGCCCAGGCGTAAACATGGCCATATTGCAAGATGTTGTTGCACATGCGTCCCTTGTCTGTTGCGAATATCATATAATTGTTTTTGATTTTTTATATTTCTGTTCTCATCTTGTGGGTCACTGGGTCTACTATCTTCAGCCACTGTTCTCGGGTTCGTTTCCAGCGGTTGTGCGTCCAGAGCCAGAAGGCGGGTTGACGCTGGATGGTTTTCTCCAGCTCACGGAAGTACATCTCGGTGATCTCGAATTCCTTACATTCCTTTGGCTTCTCGGTGAGTAGTTTGAATTCCGCCTCGTAATAGCCTCTCTTGATGCGCCTTACGTCCATGTAATACACGGCGAAGTTGGCTTTGGTAGCAATCTTCTCGGTGCCAGTGAGCACTGGGGTGTCGTGATGGAGGAAGTCTGTCCAGTAATGGATGTTGTTCCAAAAGGGCACTTGGTCGGCAATGAAACCGATGACGATTTGCTTACCCTCTTGTCGCATCTTCACAATCTTGCGCAAGGTCTCAGCCATGGGGATACAGATGGAACCCAAGCGGTTGCGCAAGCGGATGAAGAGTTGGTCAAAGGCTTGGTTTTCCAGGGCATGGTATATTTGTCCGCAGGCGATGTCGTCGCCCACCCATAGTTGCAAGGAGGTAATCCACTCCCAGTTGCAGTAGTGCCCCAGATATACGGCGCACGACTGTCCCTTTCGGCAGGAAGCCATGACTTTCTCTGCGCCGACAAACTTCATACGCTTCTTGATTTGCTTCTTGGTCATGGAGAATAGCTTGATGGTTTCCACGATGTAGTCGCAGAACCAGGAGTAGTAGTCCTTCTCTATCTGGATGCGCTCCGTCTCACTCTTTTCGGGGAAGCAGTCAGCCAGATGTTTCCTCACCAGGGGACGGCGATACTTCACTATATAATAAATAAGGTAAAAGAGTCCGTCGCTGAGAACGTAGAGCACCCTCAGCGGCAACAAGGACATCAAATACCAGATGCAGAACACACTGCCATATAATAGCTTCTTCATGATTTTCTAGTCTGTTTTAAAAAGCCTTACACCTGCTGCATATCGTGTAGCTTGCGATAGTAGCCGTTCTTGGCTATCAAGTCCTCGTGGGTGCCCCGCTCCACGATGCGGCCTTCGTGCAGCACGCAGATTTCGTCGGCATTCTTGATGGTGCTCAGGCGATGGGCCACGGCCACGGTGGTGCGGGTCTTCATCAGCTTTTCCAGGGCATCCTGCACCAGTCGCTCGCTCTCGGTGTCGAGGGCGGAGGTGGCCTCGTCGAGGATGAGGATGGGAGGATTCTTGAGGATGGCACGGGCGATGCTTACACGCTGGCGCTGACCGCCGGAGAGTCGGCCGCCACGGTCGCCGATGTTGGTGTCGAAGCCATGCTCCGACTGGGTGATGAAGTTGTAGGCGTTGGCTATCTTCGCCGCTTGGGCTATCTCCTCGTCGGTGGCATCGGTCTTGCCGAAGCGGATGTTCTCCTTGAAGCTGGCGTTGAAGAGGATGGCCTCCTGATTTACGTTGCCCATCAGCTGGCGCAGGTCGTGTACGGCAAGGTCTTTCACGTTGATGCCGTCGATGAGCACCTCGCCCTCCTGCACGTCGTAGTAGCGGGGAATCAAGTCTACCATGGTGCTCTTGCCGCTACCGCTCTGTCCTACCAGTGCCACGGTCTTGCCCTTGGGGATAGTGAGGTTCACGTCTTTGAGCACATACACTAGTTCGTCGCTCTTGTGGTCGGTGTAGGCGAAGGATACATGGCGGAACTCTATCTGGTGCTCGAAGCTGGCGATGTGCTGGGGATTCTCCTTGTCTTTGATTTCTACCTCGGCCTGGAGTATCTTGTCGATGCGCTCCATGGAGGCCAAACCCTTGGGGATGTTGTAGCTCGCCTTGGAGAATTCCTTCAGCGGATTGATGATGCTGTAGAGCATCACTAGGTAGAAGATGATGGTGGGACCGTCGATGCGTCCGTAGTCCAGCACCAGAATGCCGCCAAACCAGAGTACCACAACTATCAGGATAGTGCCCAGGAACTCACTCATGGGGTGCGCCATCTGTTGGCGTATGTTCACCCGCATGATATGGTCGCGGTACTGGCCGTTGATTCTGTCGAAGGCCAGGTTCATCTTCTCCTCGGCGCAGAAGGCCTTGATGATGCGCAGTCCGCCCAATGTCTCCTCCACCATACTCATGGTGTCGCTCCAAAGGCTCTGAGCCTCAGAGCTCTGTGCCTTCAGCTTCCTGCCCACGAATCCCATGAACCAGCCGAAACCAGGGACAAAGAGGATGGTGAAGAGGGTGAGCTGCCAACTGATTACGACGAGTGCCGTGAAGTAGGAGATGATGAGGATGGGGTTCTTGAAGAGCATGTCGAGCGACGACATGATGCTGTTCTCCACCTCCTGCACGTCACCGCTCATGCGGGCGATGATGTCGCCCTTGCGCTCCTCGCTGAAGAAGCCCAGCGAGAGGGAGTTGATCTTCTGGTAGAGCTGGTTGCGGATGTCGCGCACGATGCCTGTGCGGATGGGGATGATGGTGGCCGACGACAGGAAATAAGCGGCCGTCTTGAGGAAGGTCATGAAGGCAAGAAACAAGCCTATCGCCAGCAAGGCCCATGAAGCACTGTAGGCCACGATGAACTCCTGGATGTAGTAATACAGGTTGTTGGTGGCCACTTCCTTGATGGTGCCGAGGCTGCCGTCCCATACCATCAGGTCGTTGGCGCGGATGCCGCCGTCCACCTGGAAGAGAATCTGCAGGATGGGAATCAAGGCGGCAAACGAGAAAATGTTCAATATCGCAGAGAGGATATTGAACAGAACGGACAGTCCCAGATACTTCTTGTAGGGTGGGACAAAACGTCGTAAGATTTGCAAGAATTCCTTCATAGGTGCAAATATAATGTTTTTATGGAAAACCGCCAAATATTTGGCTGCTTTTCTTAGCCTTGTAGGGTGCAAAAGACAACTTTTCCCTACAATGGTGCAAGAAAAGTTGTCTTTTTGCCTTTTACTCTTTTACTTCCTCTCCGAAGAGGGTGGCGGAGGTGGAGCCGGTGATGCGCACTTTCACAAACTCGCCGATGTGGTGGCTACCCTTGTCGATGACCACGGCCTTGTTCTGTTCCGTGCGGCCCATCATCTGCTCGCGGCTGCGCTTGCTGAAGTTCTCGATGAGGATGGTGAACTCCTTGCCCTCGTCTTTCTTGTTCTGCCCGGCGCTCACTTCGGTCTGTAGCTTGATGAGTTCGTTGAGGCGGGCTATCTTTACATCCTCGGGCACGTTGTCGGGCAGATGCTTGGCGGCGTAGGTGCCGGGACGTTCGGAGTATTTGAACATGAAGGCACTGTCGAAGCCTACTTCCCTCACCAATGAAAGGGTGAGCTCATGGTCTTCCTCGTCTTCGTTGTGGTAGCCCACGAAGATGTCGGTGGTGATGCCGCAGCCTGGGATAATGCGCTTGATGGCGGCTATCTTCTCCAGGTACTCTTCGCGGGTGTACTTGCGGTTCATCAGCTTCAATATCTTGTTGCTTCCGCTCTGGGCTGGGAAGTGGATGTGGTTGCAGAGGTTGGGCTCGTCGGCGATGGCGTGGAGGATGTCCTCGGTCATGTCCTCGGGGTTGGAGGTGGTGAAGCGCACACGCATGTCGGGCACAGCCTCGGCCACCATTCTCAGCAGTTGGGCGAAGGAGACACTGCCTTCCTCGCGCTTGCCAGATGGGGAGAGACCGTAACTGTTCACGTTCTGCCCGAGCAGGGTCACTTCCTTGAAACCACGGTCGTGCAGGTCTCTTACCTCGCGGAGGATGCTCTCTGCGTCGCGGCTGCGCTCGCGGCCTCGTGTATAGGGCACGATGCAGTAGTGGCAGAAGTTGTTGCAGCCACGCATGATGCTCACGAATCCGCTCACCCTGTTGCCTCCGATGCGCTGGGGCACGATGTCGCGGTAGGTCTCCGTCTTGGACAGTTCGATGTTCATGGCGTTGAGGCCGTTCTCGCACTGGGCAATCATGTCGGGCAGGTTGAGGTAGCTGTCGGGGCCGCACACCAGGTTGGCGTAGTGGTTCTGGATGAGGTCGTCCTTCACGCGTTCGGCCATACAGCCCAATACACCGAGGATTACCTTGCGGCCCTTCTTTTGCTCGGCGTGGAGCGTGTCGAGGCGATGGTAAATCTTGTTTTCCGCATTCTCGCGTACACTGCAGGTGTTCAGGAAGATGGCATCGGCCTCTTCTTCCTTCTCGCACATCTCATACCCGGCCATGCCCATCACGCTGGCCACGACCTCACTGTCGGCCACGTTCATCTGGCAGCCGTAAGTCTCAATAAATAGTTTCTTCATTGTTCTAGATGAATTCTATTGTTTGTTAAGTTATTTCATGTTTTTCGACACAGCCATGAGCCCGAAGTAGAAGGCAGCTCCCGTAACGAGTCCTGCCAAGGCATCGATGAGATAATGAGCCTGGATGTAGACCGTAGCCATACATAGGAAGATGTAGAAGGGCAGCATCACGTAAAACAGTTTGCGCTTGCCCGTGTGCCATCCCAGCAGCATGATGACGGTGCTGATGCCCACGTGCGAACTGGGGAAGGCTGCCGTGGGGCGTTCGCCCGCCGCCTTGGCATCCTCCACGAGCTGGTAGAACACACCGTCGGTGTAGCCGGGTGTGGGCAGACAGTCGGTATGGGTGCTGAAGTAATTGCCCAGGGCTGGGAAGATGCCGTTCTCTATGTCGCTGATTCCCACTGCGTCATAATAGTAGGTGGGGCCCACTACGGGCAGATAGATGAATATGACATAGAAGAGGAAGAAGCTTGTCAGCACTACGAATGATGCCCGCTCCGCCTCCTCATACTTGAAGACTAGATAGTACAGCACCACAAGTATGATCATCCAATAATACATGAAATACCCCATGTCCATCAGCTCGCTCACCACAGCCCACGGCAGAGCCTTGGCAAAGTAGAGAGCCGGCTGGCAACCGAAGAGGGCTTGTTCCCATCCTGCGAAGATATGGTCCAGGTTGGGGAACATGCGGTTTATCTCATAGGTGTCTGGATACCACCATGCAAGGGTGGCAAGTTGTGCTATGATGCGCACGGTCTTGGTGATGCGGCATGGAATCATGCGGTACACCGCCCACATGGCCACTGTCATGACGAGTATCCTAAGTCTACCCCAAAGCATCGCCTCGGGGTTTACCAGTTTGGTGTAGGTGAAGAGCATGGTGAGAAGTGTTATCGCCATGTAACCCAGCATTACCCATTCCAAGGCGAAGAGTCCTTTCTTCGGGTTCTTGTCTATCTTGAAAAAATCCTTAATCATTTAGCTTTCAACATTCTACATTCAACATTGTCTACAGCCACCCGTTCTCCTTATACCATTTGATGGCCAACTTCACGCCCCGCTCCAAGGGATAGTGGGGATGATAGCCCAGCTCGTCCATGGCCGGTTCGATGTCGCATCGCCAGTTGCGCTGTTTTAGGATATTGAACTTGTCTTTGTTCAGTGCCGTCATCTTGCCGGTCATCCTGCCGAAGTATTCTCCGAAGAAGGTGATGATGTGAAGCACCCATACGGGAGCCTTGATGCGCAGCATCCATGGATTGCCCAGCTCCTTGTGTATCAAGTCGCTGAAAGTGGCCGACTGGTATACCTCGCCGTCGCTGAGGAAGTATTTCCTGCCGCTCATACCATGGTCTAGGGCGAGGAATACGGCCTGCACCACGTCCTGCACATACACGAAGGTGATGTCCTGTCGCTTGAAGCCCACGGCGAAGTCTACATGTCGCTTGATGCTCTGCGCCATGAGGAAATAGTCTTTCTCCCTGGGGCCATATACGCCCGTAGGACGAAGGATGATATAAGGAAAATTGTTGCCGATGCTTTCCAGATAGCGCTCGGCTGCGAGCTTGCTCTTGCCATATGCCGTGTTGGGGCGGGGCGTATCGTTTTCGCTGATTTCCTGATAGGGCTGCTCCTCCCGGATGGCACCGAATACGCTGAGCGAGCTGACGAACACAAACCGCTTGATGGGCATCCGGAGATGCAGAATGGCATCCACCAAGTGCTTGGTGCCCTCGGTGTTAACCTTGCTAAAGTCTGCTGCATGCAGGCATTTGGTAACGCCAGCAGCATGCACAATATAGTCGAACTCGTGGGGAGCGAGTTCTTTCTCCAACTCTTCCTGCGAGGAAAGATTGAGGTTGATAAAATGGATGCGGTCGTCCTGCAGATACTTCTTGCTGCTGGAGGGTCGCACTGCCGCCCATGTCTCCATGCCTTGCCGCAGGGCTTCCTCCACGATGTAGCTGCCGATGAATCCCGACGCACCCGTTACTAGAATCTTCATTAATTATTTATAAAATTGCAATTTCGGATGCAAAATTACAACAAAATTCTGACTTATCCCCTATCTTGTGCAGAAAAAGTTGCTTTTTCAGTACCAAACCTCTATTTGCGGGGCTTCCTTCCTGTAGGAAGGCATACATCTTCCGATGCTGGCACCGATGTATGTGGGGTCGCAGATGTAGTAGGTCTTGCCCTTGTATTCGTATGACGTGGCGTTCTCTATAGGCTGGGAGAATGCCACGGCGGTACATTCGTGGCCAGGGAACTGGATGAGGTGGACATCGAGCTTCAGTATCTCGTGTATGAGATAGGCGTAGAAGATTGCACGGTCTTCGCAGTCGTTCTTGGGCCAGTAGAGCGACTCTTCGAAATAGAAGTATTTCTCCTTGCCAAACTGCTCATTGTCAGTGGCATACTTGAAGGCACGCTGTATGAAGTGGAGAATCTTGTTGGCGGCTTCTTGCTCGCTCAATCCCTGTACCTGTGTTTTAATCTGCTCCACTACTTGCTCGCGCAAGTCCTTGTCAAGGATTGATGAGGCTACGGTGGGGATGTCGATGACGGGGTACTTCTCCAGCAGGTGGATGATGCCCGTCTTTACCTCGCCTGTCAGGGTGATTCCGCTGCCCTGTAGGTTGAACACCTTGGTGGAGTCTCCTATCACAACGTTACCGGCGAATCTCAGTTCGATGTCCTTGCCCAACTCTGCGTCCTTGGGCAGTTCGCAAGTGCGGAACACGCCGTCCGATTCTACTTCAGGATAGAGATAGTAGCGCTTGCTGTCTATGAAGATGAATGATTTCTCATATACATGCTCTGCGTATGGCACAAGTAGTGCCACGGTGCTTTTGTTCATGCCTAGTCGGATATTGTAGCCACAGTTTGCGAGAACATATTGGGTTGCTATCATTTTCTCGTTCTTGCTGGCACTAGGCATCACAGCATTGATGTATTCCTCTACGAGCATGGCAGAGGCCCAATCGCTGAGTCCCATTCTGCGTGATTCGGTAGCGAAGGCTTGCATCACCTCCTTGAGATCTGACTTCTTTAGCAATTTCCAGAATGTTGCCACGTCGTTGGAAGAGGCGATGCTCATCGAGGCTATCTTAGTGGCCCTTTGTATCTGTATTTTCTCTCCAAAATAGTCGATTTCGATACTCTGTTTGGTTTCTGGTATCTTCACCTTTGCTATATTTGGCAAGGCTGGCATCACTGGTGTCGAAGAGATGATAGGCATCAAAGGTACATCGATGCCAGAACCTGTATATTCAATGTCGGGAATCTCCGGCTTTACCTCTGGCAGCTTGGGCTTGTTTACAGGGTCTATTGTCGGACGTTCCTTGGGGGCGGTTGGCTTTATCGGACTCACCGGTTGCTTTGGGGTGACGCTTACTGGTTTTTCGGGCACTGTCGGTTTCTTGTAGGCTGGTGGATCTTTTGGCTTAGGTGTGTCTGGCAGTTTGTCGGCCTTGAACAGCTTGTAGTCTTTCCACACACCTTGCATGTACTTATCGTAGTCGGTAAGTACGGTGTTGCGAAACTTGTTGAAGTCACCTATCATGGAATTCCGTGCTTGCTGGAATTGCTTCACGAAATCGTCGTTCTGTGAAAAGCTTGGTGTTGTATGCAATCCAAGCAACACTAACATGCTGAGTGTAGGGTATAACCTTTTCATATTGTCTTGTTTTAAATTACACTTATCATTTAGATGGATTCACCGCAAAGGTATATTTTTTGCGGTAAATACCAAGAAAACAGATGAAAGAATATAAAATAAGGTCCATTTCTGTGCCTAATTGCCAAAAAAAGTGTTACCTTTGCAAGCGTGATTCAAACTTCTGGTTTCTTTACTTCGCCCATGGGAGAGGCTTCGGGAAGTTTTACAGAGATAGCCGAAATCTCTTCAGGGGGCTTTAATATTCTGCTTCGTGCCAAGCGCAATGGGCAATGGTGGATATTGAAGTCGCTAGCCCCCGCTGTACGCCATAGCAACGTCTATCAGCATCTTTTGTCCAAAGAGTATAATATCCTTTCTCGTCTCTCGCATCCTGGTGTCGTTGAGGTTGAAGGACTGGAAGAGGTAGCTGGCTATGGAGAATGTCTCGTCATGGAGTGGATAGACGGAGTAACTCTCGAAGAATGGCTTACCCAGACTCACAAGCGCTCTGAACGGCAGGAGGTAGCCCGACAATTGCTCGTAGCTTTGGAATACGTGCATAGTCAGCAAGTTGTGCATAGAGACTTGAAACCTTCCAACATCATGGTGACTCGTAGTGGAGCGACTGTCAAGCTGATAGACTTTGGGCTCTCTGATGCAGACAACTATGCGGTTCTGAAAGAGCCTGCGGGGACTGATGGCTATGTTTCTCCCGAGCAGAAACTTTATGGTCTTACCGATGTCCGCAATGACATTTATAGTCTTGGCGTTATCTTGCGGGAGATGAACTTAGGAGTTGCCTATGACATTGCAGCCAAGCGATGCTTGCGTCCGCTAGACAGACGATATGCAAATATAGCCCAGTTGCGTCGTTACGTGAGGGCTTTCCGCCGTTGGCTTGTCGTTGGCTTGTTGCTATTGTCCTGTTTTGTGGGAGCTGTATGTCATAAGGCGAAAACTCCTGTTGCTGTCTATGATGTAGTGACCCGTTTCCATGTGGGCAATCTTGAATTTGCTTCTTGGGGCGGAGGGTTGGTCACGGTGAAGGCCGCCAATGACAAAGACTCATGCATAGAGATTCCTTCTCATGTAACTTATCAGGGTGTCAAGTATCAGGTAGACGAAGTGCCGGAGAGTGCTTTTGCCTGTCATCGCTCACTTATACAAGTGGTTTTGCCCGACAATCCTCATCTTCATGTCATGAAGCATATTCTGGATGGAAGCCCGAAGATTGAAAGCCTTTGTTTCCGAAGTAAGGAGCCGCCTGTGCTAGGTAATGCCCTTTGGCCTGTCAAGATTACCGATGTTGTTGCCGACAGTCTGTTCGACAAACTCTTTCTGTATGTCCCCAAGGGGAGTAGGGAGGCTTATCGCCAATCCCCATGGGGACGTTTCAGGCATATAGAGGAGTTCGACTAGAAGTTTCCCGGTCCGATGATTCCCCAGTCTCTGTTCGATCGTGGCAGATTTGCATTGATTTCCGGGTTTCGCTCCGGTTGCCAGGTTCTCACCTTGATGGATGGGTTCTCCGGGTCGTTGAAGTCTACCATCAGGAAGAGATAGCCTTGGTCGCCATAGTTCGTCGAATAGTAGTCTTGCTTGATCTGGATGCCGTAGGTCTCACCGCCGGCTCCCATCTTCACCACGTCGTTGTCGGCGAAGCGGATGTTGATGAACTGGTTGCTCCGGAAGCACATCTTAAGCTTTCTCAGATACTCGCTCTTGGTTTGGCGGGTGTATTTGATGAGGGGTTTGTTGTCGCCGAAGGTGGCAGCCTGTCCCTCGATGCTGAGTTTCGGGTTTTTCTTGATGATGTGTCCTGTGATGATGGTGGCGTTGTCATCGAATACGCTCTCCAGGTAGTCCAGTCGCTTCAGTGCGAAGGCGGTCTTGTAGTTCTCCAGGAAGGTGGCAATCACCATCTTGGCGTAGTCGCTCCAGGCTCCCACGCCCTTGTTGAAGATGTCGGTCTTTGCCTGGCTGCCCAGTCCGAAGGCCACGCACTCTATCTTCTTGTTCTCGTCGAAGGTGAATGTCACGTCTTCCACAAACTTGCGCTTGTTGTTCTGGAAGGAGAATGCCATCGGGATGCTTCGGCACACCACACGCTTACCCATCTTGTAGAATGAGAACTGAGGGTTGCCTAGCAGGCGAGCCTGTCCGTAGTTTAGCAGTTTCTTGTACATCTCCAATCCGTCGGCAGAGAAGCAGGCATCCACGCTGTTGTAGTTCTTGGTCTTGATGGCGTTCACCACCCTTCCCATGATTTCCGCCAGTGTCTTCTCGTCTTTCACCTTGCTCAGCGACTCCAGGTTGGCGTCCGATTCCGCCTTCACCGATTTGGCGAAGTCTTTCTTGGCTTCGCTCGATACCACCGACTTCTTGTCGAGGTTGTTGATGTACGTGGTGGCGTTCTTGAACGGTGTTCCCTTGAAGAGGGCCATTACGCTCTCCAATTCCTTGTCTATTTGGCATTGGTCGGCATACTCGTACTCATATTTCAGTTGCAGACTGTTGGCGCTCACCCCAGGGCGCATCTCCACGATGCCCATGCCGTCCTTGGCACTATAGAGGTTGCTCCATGTCTGTCCGTCGAAATATGTGTAGTCTAGACTAGTCACTGGCTGGTCCTTGTACTTGATGAAGAGATTGATTTCGTTGCCTTCTTTACCGGCTATTTTGACTGATAGATTATTCATAATCTCTTCCATCTGTTGGGGAATCCATGTCACGAGCAACCGCTGCTGCCCGTCGATGTCCATCTTCACGTTGTTGGGGTGCTGCAGACTGCGCACCATGGTGAAAGCCCAATAGTAGTTGCGCAGGGCATCGTCCACCTTGCCCTTTTCCTCGGACCTCATTGCCGATCTCACATAGTCGAACACTTTCTCCTTGCGTTCTTCGAAAATCTTGACCACCTCTTTTTGCTTGATGTATCTCATCACGTGTACTTGTGGCGAGTTGCTCAGCACGAGGTTGTTGGTGTTGGTGAGCGTGGCTTGAGCATAACTGCTCATCACCGATTTTACGGCGGTCTTCGAGTCGAGTCCGTTGTTGGTGTTTAGCTCTTCCTCGTTGATCTCAAACGAGTTGGATACCGTGATGGATATCTTGCTGATGAGGTCTGCCAAGGCGGCTTGATCTGCGGCGTTGTAGGTTTCACCCCATCCTTCGCCACAGATGTATTTCGTATCGTTCTTCAATTTTACCGCCTTTTCCTCCGTCTCGGTCTGTGCCATACTATTGGTTGGTAGCAAGACAAGAGAGATGAGCCCCCAAAAAAGCCATTTGATGTAGTACATAAATTTTCAAAGGTTTGATTATTCGGGCTTGAATCCCTCCTTGACAAACACGCTTACCTTTTCTGCGTATTTCTGTGCGGCAGCAGATTCTTTGGCGGCCATCTCAAAGGCATGGATGCGAGCCTTGGATGCTGCATTCTCATTGATGATGAAGAAACTCTGCATCTCGTAGGTGCCGTCACCGTTGTCACGAATAAGGCTGAAACTTTCCTGCATCTCGCCCTTGATTTCCTTCTCTACAACCGACTGATAGGCGGCATAGAAATGGTCGAACTCGCTATCGATGCTGTCGCTGTTGGCTCCCATGTCGCTCACCACTCTTCCCTTCACATGGCTTCCTGCCTGGCGGGCATAGATGTTGCAAGCATTGTTGATAGCAGTCTGGTGGCCGATATTCTTGGACTTGAACTTGGAGGCAGTGCCTACTACTTCGAAGGCGTTGTCTCCTTCCTTGTCCAGCTTCTCGTAGTGGTTGTACAGAGCCACATCGAGTGTTCTGGAAGAGGCGTATAGCTCCCATTTCTGCTTCTTCAGTTCCTTCTGCTTCTTCTTGTATTCTTTCTTCAGAAGCTTTTCCTTGTACTTGTTTTGGCCGTTTTGAGCGCAGATTGTAGTGCAGTTGGTCGAGAGAGCCAAGGCTGCCACTATTATCATCACAATTTTCTTCATATTACTATATTTCTTGTTTGTTTATAATATTGTTTTTACTTGGTTGCAAAATTACGAAAAAAAATCAGTAATCAATTGGTTCAAAACTGTTCAATTTTTCGTATTCTTATCTTGACAGTCACTTGATAACCACCTTCTTCTTGTTTACTATATAGATGCCCGATGTCAGGTCGGTGATGCTGGTGGTCTCGTCGGCCTCCACATCTATGGCCTTCACGAGCATACCCGTGGTGTTGAACACCAGTATTCGGCGAGCTTTGTCGCTCTGGATATAGAGGGTAGATCCGTTGGTCCATACATCCACGCCGCTTACTTTCTTGGTAGGAAGCTGATCGATGCCTGTTGTGCCATTCCCATTGTTGAAGGCTGCGTAGAATCTGGCGGCTGCCTCGGCAGTGGTGAGATAAGCCTCGAAAGGCTTTACTGCCATGAAGTCCTCGGCGAAGATACTACCAGGTCGATAACCTTGATACTCCTGGCCTACGTTCAGGGCATAGACACCAGTGGCTTTTGCCAACTGCTCGAAGTTGGTCACGAACTCACGGGATTTGTTCTTCGTGTTTGCAGGTTCGGTGGCGGCGATGGCTACGTCGGTGGCGGCGAATGTTACCTTGCCTCCCAGGATATACTCGTCGGAGTAAGACTGCGAGTTAGGCATACTTATAATATAAGGTGTATTTGCCTTTAGGGTAGCCGTTGCCTGGAATCCTCCGTTAGGAGCCAACTCGTAGAGCCAGAATGGGCGAGCGTCCTTGTCGCCTTTGGCGAATGGAGCTATCTTGCCGTTGGTCTCGTGGGTGATAGTCTGTGCCTCGAAAGGCAGAGATATGGTTTCCCAACCTTGGCAAATTCCGATTTCCGTCTCTTGCTTGAAGTTTCTTGTGTAAGAAATCTTCTTGGCAGTGAATGCCTGAGGTGCGAAGAAGTTACCAGCGGAAGCCTGTCCTTCGCTAGGCTCGGAGAGCACGATGTTGTCGGCGATGCCGCCTGCCACCACGTTGTTGACCGATGCCGGTGCATAACTCTTCGTGTTCACATAGAGCAGGAGGTTCGGGTTGTCGATGCCCTCAAGTGCGCTTGCTGGCATATTCATGTTGGCATTCCATACCACGGCAGCCAGCTGCTTATTGCCTGAGAATAAATTGCTGCCGCAAGATGCGAGCGAAGCAGGAAGGCTTGCCGTGTGCAAGTTCATGTTGGCGAAAGCCTGGTCTGGCAGTGTATTGCTGTCCACATTCACCTTGTTGAGGTCGAGATACTTGATGCCCGACATCGCTCTGAGCGAAGCCATGTCGTTGGTGTTGATGCTACCGAGCACCTTGAGCGTATCAGAAACCACCTCGCCATTGTTCCATTCGAATGCCTTGCTGAGGCTGCCCGCCGTCTGCACCTCTACTTGGCTCATGCCGTCGTAGTAAGCAGGAATCGTATAGGTCGCCACCTCCGAGTTGTTCATCAAGTCCTTGGTAGCGATGGCCTTGATAGAGCCGAGGCTCTTCACGCTGATGGCTTCGTCATTATATAAAGAGGCTTCTTCTGAATTTGGCTCGGTTCCGTTCTCTGTATAGTAGATGTTTACATTCGGCTCTTCTGAAATGAACTTAATTTTGCGTCCGTCATAAGTAACCTTAGGTTGCGGACAAGTCCGACGCTCGAAATCATCTATATTTATGCTCTTGATAAAAGAATCTGCCATGCCGTCACAGAACGCAATAGCCTTGACCGTAGCATTATAGGTCATAGTGATAGGTTCTGTATATACGGGGCTTTCACTTGTCGGCATCGAACCGTCAGTAGTGTAATGTATCTTGGCATTTGCGTTGTCACAAGCGATAGACAATTGATGATTTGCATAACTGAATACAGGGTCAGAAACCCAGTTGTTGTTTGCTGCTATACGAAAACTTCCGTCTTGCTCTTGATCGTATATGACTGCGAAGTATGTACCTGGGCTTAACAATACAGTGTTATTACCCAGCAACTCTTCTGAAGACTCTTTCGTCAAGAGCGTATTGTCCTTATACAATAGGGCTTTACTGCTTGTCGATGCACCAAAATAGTAACTCTTGCTTTCTGGGATGTTAAACTTGCAAACCTTAAAATCGCCGTATCCCAGTTTTTTACATCCTAGAGTGCGTTGGAGTTCTACTTCGGTTGCTGTTTGACTCAAAGTTTCACTGGTTGTTGAATCTACCATCAAAGGTTCACTCCAATTGTTTTGTTTGTTTTGAAATTGTGCAAAGAAAAACATCTTCAGATTTCTTTCTACACTAACTTCATTGGAACTATTGTCAAATGTAAATTGATAATCTTCAACATTAGCAACATTTTTGAGGCTAGGCAATGGGATGTCAATATCAAGAGATGGTATTTTGTCGACTTCTGCTATCTGTTTGGTATATGTATGTCCATTTGTTCCATATCTATATGCAATGATAGGTTGTTTTCCATCTTTTTGTTCTGTTTCTTCTTTTTCAAGGAAGTAAAAACCTATATTTTTGATAGGGCTCCATAACCCATTATTGCTCTTGACGCGGAAGCAAAGTGTATGCACACCCTGCGTATAATCATTCTGTTTGAATATTAAATTTATTTCTTTCCCTTGATAAGGTTGAGTTGTCATAGTGCTAATGTCATTGTCTATCCAATACTGGTAGGCCGTGATGCTGGTAGCATCATTCTCTGTATTGGTTGCCGATGTATATACAGGCGAAAATAATCCTCCTACTGCAAATATAAAATTGATATATCGTTTAAACATAATGCTCATCTTTAGTTTGCTGTTACACTTACGTTCATAGACACTTTCTTGTTATTCTTGTCCATCGTATAATTATTTTTGGTAATGGATGGCAGATGCATGTCAAGAGAGAATGGTCTTGCACCTCCGCTTTTACCAACGACCGTTCCGTCTGTCCCCAAGTAATTGTTTTGCTGTAATTCTTCTTCTGTTATTAGTAGCTCGTTATCTCTTGCATCCTTATATGTTCCTATTTCTTTTTCTGTTGCATAGCAATCTTGTACGAGACAATTTTGGGCTGGGTCATAATTTGGCAATCTATGATATAATGTGTTTATGAGAATATTCCCTTTATCTAAATATGAGGTTACATTTCTTCCTGCTATTGCAATGATGCAGTTAACAAATAATGCTTTCGTACCTTCTTCTTTGATGATGTTGCAATTTAAGAATTTGGGTAAGGCGATAGTTGAATATGTACTTTGTAAGAGATCAATCTCACTGTTTTTAAAAGTCAAATATTTTACATGACCTTGGATACATGTCTGGTTTGAAATCTTGCAAGATTCAAACGTCGCATTTTCAATTTCAATGTTAAATGTGAAAATTCCCCCTATATTGGATTTTTTTACTGTGATATTTTCAATTTTTCTTTCTTCTCCACTATAACTCGTTCCTAAATAAAACTGTCCAGAAATGGTAACTCCTTCTATGGTGATATTCGAAATGGTAATGCTTGGTTGAGGCTCGATTATTAAACTACTATAAAGAGTACATTCTGATGCACCCACACCAATGATAGTAATTGATTTATTGATTGTTGGTGTGTTCCAATACTGTCCTTTACTTAAAAACAATGTGTCTCCATCTTCTGCTTGCTCAAAAGCCTCAGGTAAGCAAGTCGAGGCGTCATCGCTAAAAGTAGCGGTAATCTTGCCATTATGTTGTAACATAACCATTTGGCCATGGCAAGTCAATGCCGTGGCAAATGAAAATAAGATGCTTAAAAGTATATGTTTCATTTTTTTTTATTTATTTTAAATTGATGTTTATTTCTATTTGTTCTTGTTCTCCATTGAAATGAACATTTTTAAGCACACTGCAATTCTGCATATCGGAATTTATTTGCGAGTAAGGATTTTCGCCGCCATAACAACCAACAACAGTGCTGTCTGTTCCCCAATATTTATAGTCTTCCAGTTCATCTTTGGTTAGTTTGCTAATGTCTGTTTCCTCTGATGTGTTTGCATAGCAAGCTTCTAAAGAACATTTTTGTGTAACATCAATGTTTGTGTTATAATTGTCATATAGAGTATTTGTAAATTTAACCTTTATGTCATCAGATGTGTCGTCTGGCTTTTGCAAGTATGCTTTGCCATTTTTAATAATACAATTGAAAAAAGAACCTGAAATTCTACAGAAAAGGTCTTCAGTATTATCTCCATCTACTTGAATATATTCCCGAGCAGGGATTATTGTGCAGTTATAAAAATAATAATTTTCGTATGAATTAAGTCTGGTGAATTTACAGTTTTTTGCAATGAATTTATTGTTAATGGGGTTGCCCAATACATCTCCTAGATAAAAATCACATTCGCACCTATCTAACAACATTGTTTCGATACTACAGTAGTTATTGTAATCAAAATAATTAGACCATGAACATCTTCTGAAAGTAACATTCCCAAGTGTAGAATAGAGATTAACCTGGTTGTAAAACTTCAACCCGTCAAATAGTAGATTTGTTTTTTTATTGCTATTTGGAATGTTTATTTCGATATAGCCTACCAAAGTGGTGCCATCTCCCCATTTTTCTGCTTCTTCACTGCCCGTTCCGATTAATGTTAGCGCTTTGTTGAGAATAAAACTATTAACAAAGGTTCCTTGAGAGAATGATATAGTGTCTCCATCTACAGCTGCATTTATTGCGTCACTTATTTTGTCTTCGGAGAAGAAAGTGTCGCTGCCGTTATGAGACAAAGTGATGATTTTTGCCGAGTTTTGAGCTGCAATCTCTAAGATGGCAAAACTCATTGATAGGATAAATAAATATAATCTTTTCATATATGTCATTATTTTATTAATAGTTTCTTTACTCGTTTGATAAAAGTTGCTTCTTGTTGTCGAATGTAGTCTTCCTCCTCTTCCGAGATGTCTAAGTTCAACAAACCAATCGAATGTCGATGATTTGTGAGTTGATGGATGTCAGGAGTGTTACCACTTTGTCTGGTTGGTGCAACGAATAGACCTATGACTTCATCATCTGCCCTGGCATAATGGTAGAGATATGTTGTCATTTGATATAAGTCATCTCGGTTGATTCCACCTTGACAGTCAGTTGCTCCAAATTGTTCGTACCTTTTCCATTTGGCATCAATGATGATGGCGATTTTGCCTTCTTTCTTGATGATGATGTCGGGGCGAACTTGGCGAAAGCCATCCTCGGTGAGATATTCTCCGCCTGTATGGTTTGGGGAGTATACTTCTATCGAAGGTTCTTCTGCCAGACCATCTTTTAGTATATCTAGCAG
Source organism: Bacteroides fragilis (assembly GCA_963630065.1). Classification (GTDB taxonomy): domain Bacteria; phylum Bacteroidota; class Bacteroidia; order Bacteroidales; family Bacteroidaceae; genus Prevotella; species Prevotella fragilis_A. The sequence goes on from CAVGLH010000010.1 coordinate 24,500, forward strand.
GTATAGCTCCCAAAGTTCTGCAATGTCTATGAAGAACGAGAGCCCTTGGAATGGATGGGCTGTTGTCTTCTTGCCTTGCAGCTGCTCGATAAGTACCTTACAGAGCGAGATGAATGGCTTATAGCTAAGGCTCATCTTCGTATAAGTGATGCTGTTAAGCATTGATGGTGGCAGCTCCTTTTTCAGACAGACCTTCAGCTCATTTAGTTTGTTGATATGTGCAGATAGGTCTTTGATGATGTTTGCCACTTTCTTCTCTTGCCTTAGCATCTCATATGTATACAAGATGGTTCTGTTGATAAGGTTGTCAAATGTGATATGGCGATAGGAGCAATAGAACTTGCTTTTGTCTGCGATATTGAATTTGACATGTTTGTTTACATCCAGCCTTCCTTTGAAATTTCTGATGTTCTGCGTCTCCATGACATAGCTTCTAGGGATGCTTCCGTGTTGGATGGCTCGTTGCAGAAGTACCCTCCATATCAATGCTATCATCCAGAGCGTGTCATTTCCCTTTGTTGTTTCAGTTTCCTTCTCTGGAATATAAATGTTCAGCGCATGGGATAATAACTTGCAGAAGAGCTTTGTGCCAAAACGAGGCTTGATATTGATGAGGACATCGTTGACTTGCCAGCTTCCTATATAATGAGAAGTATAGAAGTATGTCTTTTCTCCTTTTGACTCATACCAAACAGGACAGTCTTTCTCCTTTCGTGTACTTTCCCCATCTGACAGATGGAGGCAATCCACGAAACCATTCTCATATAGACGACGAAGAGCATCTACGGCATTCATTTCTTTGCTTGCCTTTGATGTCTCTTTAGGTTCGTTGTCGTAGAGTGTGCTGTCTTGTAATGATAATACTGTCATTATTCAAGATGTTTAATAAACTCTTCTTTAACATTCTTTAGGGCTTTCTGCATTTCAGGAGAAATTGCTTGTGTCCCAAGATATTCTTCTATTATCAGTGGTTCAATATAGAACTCCCATACTTTTAGCAATGCTCTTTTGGAAAAGGCAGATGATTTCAGACCTTTTGCTGGTTCAAATTCCTTAACCTTTCCGAAGTAAGCCTGACCTATTTGATATTCTGCATCAAGTTTAAGCCCTTTAGCTAATGAGGAGTTAAGTCGTGAACAGGCAGCAATGTATTTTTCAATTGCGTCGGGAGTGTATCTGTCCGAAAGCATGTCATACAAGCTGTTTAAGTTAACGCCCAACTTCTTGAATCGGAAACGTCTTCTTAGCGCCAAATCGAAGTTTACGAGACTCTTGTCAAGATTGTTCATTGTTCCAATGATGCAAACATTGCTTGGCACGATGAACTTTTCTTCAGAGTTTCCTACATGGATAGGCTTGTCTCGATATTCCAATGCATAGAGTAATTCTCCAAATACGGCTGATAGGTCAGCTCTGTTTATCTCGTCTATCAGCAAATAAATATGCTTGTCCTTTTCTTTAGGTGCTTTTTTGCAAATTTCAGTGAAAATTCCATCTCTGTATTCGTATGACAGACTTTTTGCTTCTTTGTCAAGCACGGGAGAAATTCCACCGATGAAATCCTCGTATGTGTAGTTTGGATGAAACTGTACCACATTATAGTATATGGATTGCTCTATATCTTCAATTTTCATCTCTGGATGCTCCTCGTGTATGAGCATCTTGATGGTGTTTTGTGCCATATAGGTTTTTCCCGTTCCTGGTACACCATATAAGATGATGGCCTTGTTGCCATTCGTAAAAGCATCCTTGAGGTCGTGCATATTCTTGAGCCAATCATATAGGTGCCATGAATAGTCACCAATATCTGCTTTTACCTCATTTAAGAAATCTCGTAGATAATAGCTTTTTACATACCATGATGAGTCCTTCCCGTACAAATTGTCAAACTCGTCTTTGATGGAGAGCAATTCTAGCAATTCGTTAAGACTTCCATCGGTAAGAGTATTGCAAAACTTGTCAGGGAACAAGGCGTAAGCGATTCTATGCAAGAGAGCAGGGTGCCCATTCTGGAAATTTTCTTCTTTCTTGAAAACTTCATCGAAAGCGTCCTTCTTAATTTCTGCATAGAGGGTATCTTCACTAAATCCAAGCCATTTGTTTAAGAATTTTATAAATGTCTTTTTATATGTGCTCAGGTTCGCTATTTCATCTTTTGATAGCCATCCTTGCCCTATAGAACCGACCTCATTACCTTTGGCTAACCATTTAGAGTCTTTGAGGCTATTGCCAACTAGGTCATTCTTTAGCTTTTCGATGTTTTTGCGCCATTCTTCTTTATGGGCAGGTTTAGCTTGCGGAGTATATTGGTATATATCCACAAACGACTTAATCTTATCTATGATAACCTTTTCCATAACAATGTATTTTAATAACCTGGTGTCGGGTTGTCATCCGAACTGGGCGAACCACCTAATGTTACGAAAGTAACGACTTGGCTGTATTCTGTACCGAGAGGCCCTTTGGTGTAAATTCTTGCATAGTTCTTCGAACCTGCTTTCAATCCCTTGATGGTTGTGCTGACAATATCTTGGGATGTCGCAGTGGTGCTAAGCACCTCTTGGTGAATGTTTGCATTCTCCTCATCGAGCGTTGGTTCTTCCACGGTTGCGGAATAAACTACACCATATTCTGTTACATCGAACACAGAGTTGAAGATGCCTGTGATGTCGGCTTGATAGCGAGCTACATTGGTAGCTTGTACCTTTTCAAATCTAGTGGCAGTGGCTGCTTCTTGATTTACAGCAATGGTCTGTTTGCCAGAACCATAAGTAAATGTGATGGAACCTTGGCGGGGAGTGAGAGACTTGTTGTCGTCCAATGTGAATGAGAAACGGCCGTTACTGTCGCCTTCACCATTCTCTATGTGAATCCACGAGGTCTCGGTAGAGGCCGACCAAACGGAATTGCTAGTTACCTTGATGTCTTGGCTTGCTGACTTAGCTCCGATGGTAACCTCCGTGGCAGAGAGTGTTGCCGTGGCTGCCTCCTGCGTGATTTTTACGGTTTGAGTTGTATTGCCGTAGGAGAAGGTGATGGTGGCGGTGCGCAGCTCTGTCGATGTGTTGTCCTCAAGAGTTACGGTGAGTGTTCCGTTGGCAGTGCCGCTGGCTGCACTCAGTTTCGCCCATGTCACATCGCTCACGGCTCCCCATGCAGTATTCGAGGTGATGGTGATGTCTTGGGAGGCTTTTCGCGCAGGCAAGTCTACTACCGTAGGGGTCAATGTCATGCTGAGGCTCAGCTCCTTGGAGGCGAAGACATCCGTCTCCTCCTTGTCGGAACAGGCTGATAGGAAACCAAGCGATGATGCCAGTAGGATGGCTATCCCCAGGCGATGTATATATGGATGTTGTCTTTTCATATACCTTAATAATATATATAGTGTGTAATATTAGAAGTTGACGATGACACCTGCATGGGCATAGAAGCCACCCTCGGCAAAACCGCCTACGTCGATGATGCTTTTATAGGTGTTGCTCTTCTTGTTGGGGATGGCGAACTCGGGGTTGATGAGCACGCAGAGGTGGGGCACGGGGGCAATCAGGAGCTTGGCTCCCAGGGTGAACGAACCGCAGTTGGCTCCATTACCGTATTGCCCGCTGCTGGAGAGGGTCTGGGTCATGTAGCCAATCTGTGGGGTGAGTCCTACTCGCATGCTCAGAGGGAATTGGTAGCCGAACTTCACCTGCAGGGTGTTGAGTTTGTATGTGCTCACTTCTTGCTCCACATTCGTTTCGTTGGCATACCAATGTACCTCGTCACTCTCGCCAAGTCCCATGGTATAAGAAAGCTGGATGTCGAAGTTGGAGATGAGGCCGCCGATGGTTCCCGTCACACCCATGGTGTTGCCGCCATAGGTGAAGGCAACGCCGGCATAGAAGCCCGTCTTCTTGATATAGGTGAGGGGCTTCAACTTGATGGTGTCGCGTAGCTCGCCGTCACGAGGAATGTCGTATGTCTTCGTGATGGAGCGATAGCCCTCGTGCTTGTAGGTGATGTCGTTTTTGCCGATGGGGAGCTTGGCGAAACCGTTCTCCGCCAGGAGTTTGGTGTCGCTGTACATACCCACAAGCTTAGGCGAGGTGAGCACGGTGAGCGAACCGGTATAGGGGATTGGGGCTTTTGCCTCGATGGTCTTGTCTTTCTTGGCTTCTACTTCAAAGGATGTGCTCTGACTCTCGCAGTTCTGGCGGCGGGTCTCTACCACATAGATGCCTTTCTTCAGACGCTGATACCAAGAGCCGATACCCACCTTCTTTCCGTCGAAGTAGATTTCGGCACCATCGGCCACGGTGATGTTCACGTTGCCGAAGAGCAAGTCTTCGTCCTGCATCTCCAGTTTGATGGATTTAGCACTGCCCTTGGTGAAGTTCACGTTCTCGTCATAATACATGTTGCCATTACGGGCGGTGATGTGGTGAACGCCGTAAGGGATATAGACGGTTTGGGGAGTCTTGCCCACAGGCTCGTCGTCGACAAAGATGTTGGAGCCAGCCACGGAAGCCGCCAGCGTGATGTTCTGGCCTTCGAGGCTCAGTTTCATGGTATAAGTGCGGCCAGCCTTGATTTCCGATGGATAGTAAAAATCACACTTGTCATACTTGGTGTGGCGGATGGTAATCTTCTGAGCACGTTCTGGCACGTATACCCACCACTGACCTGTCTTGTGCTCGGTGGTCACGATGCCGTAGCTTCCGCCGTCGAAGGCCAGGTCGTCCAGGTTGGTTTCAATCTTGAGCAGGGCGGCAACCTTGCCGTTGTTGTCTTTCTTCTGTGTGCCTTTGAGGTTGGCGGTCTGGTCATACTGCTGATATTCGAAGTCTCGTATCACTAGACTGTTTTGAGCCGACATTGCCAAAGCCGCACAAGCCAAGACGCATAAGAGTAGAAGTCTTCTCATGTATATTGTACTTTAGTTAATATTTTTTAATCATTTACATTCTTGCGTGCAAAAATACTGAAAAATACTGGAAGCGGATTGGTTCAAAACGTGTCAATTTCTTATAGCGGTCGTAAAAATGTGGAATAGTTAATAGATTTTCCGTCAGAAACGTGCGGAATCTATCGAAAAAAGTATAGATTCCGCACGTTTCTGACGGAAGTAGGAGAGAGTCTGTAGATGACGGTTGCTTTGTTGTTAATCATTAAACAAGTCTTCTGCCGTTACTTGACATGCTATCTCGTCGGCATATGAGTTTCTGATAAGGTCTTTGCTAGTTATCATGGTCAGATGGATGGCTTTGGAAGTTTTGGCGTACATGGAGAATAGTTGTTTCTTCATCTGCAATGCGTCTGAGTAAGCACTTGTGATGAGATAAGGCTGTTTCGTATATTTCATCTCGCACAGATTAATCACATCATCGCTGCGGTCAATCAGCAGGTCGATTTGCGTACCAGGATGCTCTTCGTTGGCTTCCAGTCTCCAGGCGTATTCGTTGCTAATGACACCATTGATGCCCAGTTGTTTCTTGATTTGCCGGGAGTGCAAGAGGCATACTCGTTCAAAGGCTAGTCCGCACCATGAGTTATAGAGAGGCGTGTCTTGTAGTTTTGTCCAATATTGTTCATCGGTAATCCTGTTGTCTTTGATAAACTGATAATAGAATAAGGTGTAGTTGTCTATCAACTGAAAGATTGAACCTTTTGATTTTCTGCCAGGATAGTAATATTTTCGGATAAAGCCACAGTTCTCCAGGTCGTCTAATATAACTTTCAGCTTTCCATTGTCTGGGATGTTGCCTTCTTTGATGATTTCATTGCGGCTCATACCCACTTTCTTGGTGCTCAATGCGTCTATTACTGACAGATATGGCTCAGGGTGAGTGAATAGGGATGCATAGAGTTGGGAGAATTCGTTTTTGAACTCTCCGTTTCTGCTGAAAAATAGATGGTCGATGTTTTGAAGCAGCGATTTGCCTCTTTTCAGACGCGACCAATAATATGGTATTCCTCCCATAATCATATAGCCTTCGAGGATTTGTTTGTGATTCATATCTAAGTGTAGGCTTTGGGCATATTCGTCGCACTCATGTAGGGTAAATGGATTGAGAGAGATGGAAGAGGTTACTCGATTGTGAAGACCACCATGGTTGTTGATAATCTTATTGATGATCCATGCGGTGGCGCTGCCGCAGATAATCAGCAGTATGTCTTTGCGTGCGGAAGCCCAGCTATTCCAAAAATGTTCGAAAGCGGTGAGAAATCCCGAGCGGGGAGCATCCATCCATGGAAGTTCATCTATAAAAACAACCTTTTTTCCATCTGTTGATTTTGCCAAGAGCTTGGCCAACAGGTCGAATGCTTGCAGCCAATTCTCGGGCAGGGGTGCTTTCTCCAAGCCTTGCTCGCGTAGGGAAAGTTGAAAATTCTGTAGTTGTACACGTGTATTCTTTTGTGATAAACCAGAATGGTAAAAGGTGAATTGGTAGTTAAACGTTTCTCTTACGAGAAATGTTTTGCCAACTCTCCTTCGCCCATAGATGGCGACAAACTCTGAATATTCTGATTCATAAGCTTGTAGCAATATGTTTTTTTCTTCTTTCCTTCCTGTTAGCATAACATGACAGTATTGGTTTTGTGCTGCAAAGATAATCATTTTCCGTCAGAAACGTGCGGAATCTATCGAAAAAAGTATAGATTCCGCACGTTTCTGACGGAAAAGTGTGCGGAATAATGAAAATAGGATTGGTTCAAAACGGTTCAATTTCAAAGAAACTTACGTTGAGCCGCATTTCCGCCGACAGTATTCTTGCTTAATCCAAATATAATGCTTATTTTTGCAGACTAGTAGTGTAAATGTATTGGAAAATACGATAAGGAGTTTTTCTATGATAGAGAATTTGAATGAGGAAGACCTCCAACGGCTAAGAAGCGAGGTGGAGTGTTTGGTGGGGCGGTCTATCAAGTCGCCCAAGGACTTTGACTTCCTGTCCCGACAGATATTGGGGTATACCAATGAGCATATCTCGGTGAGCACGCTTAAGCGTATGTGGGGCTATGTTGCCACCAAGAGCAATCCTAGTCTTTTCAGCCTGGATGTGCTTTCCCGTATGGTAGGCTACCTGAACTGGGAGTCGTTTATGGCGGGGCAAAATTCTATTGCCTCCAGCCGGTTCTTTGTGAGGAGCAAGCTGATGGCGAGTGCGCTTGACGTGGGCGAGGAGGTGATACTCACCTGGTGTCCGGGACGTATCGTTAAAATAATGTATAGAGGAAACGACGAATTCGAGGTGGTGACGTCGGTGAACAGCAAATTGGAGGTGGGGTATACTTTCGTTTGCCATCAGTTTGTTGCCGACGAACCTTGTTATCTCTCCAATCTCTGCCGCAAGGGTTTTGAGCCTTGCAATTATGTCTGTGGGCAGACTGGTGGAATCAAATGGAAACTGGCGGGGGAATAGCTGAAAAATTTAGTAACGATAAAAAATTTGGCTTTTTACGTTCATGCCTCGTGCTGCCGCACGCCCATACGTGCCTCGACCACATTGACCACATAGTCGCCCAGCTTCTCGCACTCCTGAATGATGTCCATGTACATCGTGCCGATGGCATAGGTGTAGAGATGATTGTTGACATCGTTGATGTTTTGGCTCTTGAGCTGGTTGCGGTAATTGTTGATTTCGTTCTCGATGTTGAAAGAGCGGTTGGCATCATTGTCATTCTTATGTCCCACCAAGACGAGGTTCATCTGGGTGAGCGATTGGTCGGTAAGTTCCATCATCTGATGAAGGTGCTCATACTGCGCCGGGGTGAAGTCTTCCTTGCCTTTGAGGCGGCGGTTGATGGTGCGGGCGATATTGTAGCAGCTGTCGCCGATGCTCTCAATCTCGGAAATCTCACGCAGCATGGCGCGAATCTTGGCCTTGGTCTCGTCTGAGAGGTGGGCATCGCTCACCTGGTCCAGGTACTTGGCTATCTCTATCTCCATGTTGTCGGAGATGCCCTCATATTTCTCGATGCGGGTGAAGAGTTTCACAAACTTGTCGGGATTGGTCTCGCCCAGCAACTCCTTCACCATGCCAAACATGCGCTGGATGCGCTCGGCGAAGGAGTGGATTTCCTTCTGCGCCTCCAAGACAGAGATTTCCGGGGTTTTCATGATGCCCGTCTGGATGAAGCGCAGGCGGAAATCATCCTCGTCGGCATTCTTCTTCGGGCGGATAATCTTGCAAACCAGTTTTTCCATCTGTGGGATGAACCATACCAGGATAAAGGTGTTGGAGAGATTGAAGGTGGTATGGAAGGCGGCGAGCACAAAGGAGAGCTTGGCTGCATTGGCGTAGAAACCTGGGGCGCCTTTCTCCATGTCGGTGTCGAAGCCCACCCAACTGCAAACAAGGTTGATGAATGGCTTGAATACGCAGAGTATCCAGAGCACGCCGAACACATTGAACACCATGTGGGCCATTGCCGCCCGGCGGGCCTGCGTGTTGGCGGTGAGGGCTGCCATGTTGGAGGTGACGGTGGTGCCGATGTTCTCGCCCATCACGAGGGCGATGCCTTGGTAGATGGGCAGCACGCCAGTGGAGCAGAGTATCATCGTGATGGCCATGACGGCGGCCGAACTCTGCACGCACATGGTGAGCACACTGCCTATGACTAAGAATATGATGGTTGTGGAAAAACTATGTGGGTCGAAACTGGCGAAGAACTCCAGCACGGGCTGGTTGTGCGCCAGATCCATGTCGATGCCTGTTTGTCGCAAGGTGCCCAGTCCGAGGAACATGAAGGAGATGCCGAAGATGAAGTCGCCCACAATCTTGCGTTTCTTGCTGTAGATGAGGATGATGGCAACGAAGAAGGCTGGCCATACGAAGTCGGTGATGTTGAACGAGAATCCTGCGCTCATAATCCATGCGGTGAGCGTGGTGCCGATATTGGCGCCCATGATGACCGAGATGGCTTGGGCGAGGGTGAGGAGCCCGGCGTTGACGAAGGAGACTGTCATCACCGTGGTGGCTGTGGAAGACTGCACCGCCGCCGTGATGAGCGTACCCGAGAGGATGCCCGTAACACGATTGGTGGTCATCGTTCCTAGTACATGGCGGAGTTGTGGCCCGGCCATCTTCTGCAAGCTGTCGCTCATCGTCTTCATACCGAACATGAGTAGGGCTAGTGCTCCGATAAGCCTAAAAAATATCCAAATCGACATATTATAACTTAATTTATGTTGTCAAAATCACTAAGTTGACGAATTTCTTCGTACCTTTACCCCAAGTATTTGGTTCCTCTCTCCGAGCTGGCTCGGAAGGGGATAGATTGTCTAACATTGTAACATAAACGTAACGCAAATGAAACAGATGATACAAATCCGTTGCAAAAATAATAAAAAATCTCAAAAAGTAGAAACTGGAAGCACACTTTTTGATGTTTTTTCTGATTTTGGACTCCAGATGTCCCATGGTCCTGTCTCTTGCAAGGTGAATAACAAGGTAGAAGGCATGCACTACCGGGTGTATAACAGCAAGGACGTGGAGTTTCTCGACATGACTTCCGCCTCGGGCTCTCGTGCCTATACCCGCACGCTCTTCTTTGTGCTCTGCAAGGCGGTGAAGGATGTCTTTCCGTTCAGTCCAGACGTGATTATCGACATCCCTGTGTCTAACGGCTTCTATGTGGATGTGCGCCTCGACCATCCTGTCACCGGCGAGGAAGTGGGCATGATACGCCGCCGCATGCAGGAAATCATCGCCGACAAGATGCCTATCCGCCGATATATGGTGCCCACGGAGGAGGCCATCGCCCTTTTCGAGGAGAAGAAGGATGTGGAAAAGGTGAAACTCCTGAAGACTTCGGGCTCTATCTATACTACCTATTATAAAATAGGAGATTATGTCGATTTCTATTACGGCACGCTTCTTACCAATACCTCTGAGCTGTATCTCTTCGGTTTGGAAAAATACTACGACGGCATGTTGCTCCGCATCCCTTCGTTGAAAAATCCCGAAGTGCTGGGCGAGCTGACCCGCCAAGACAAGATGTTCGACATCTTCAAGGAGCATCATCGCTGGCAGGAAATCCTCGGTATCCGCACCGTGGGCGACTTCAATATGTCGGTGGACAAGGGGCTCACCACCGACATCATCAATGTGAGCGAGGCTCTGCAGGAGAAAAAGATTATCAAGATAGCCGAGGAGATAGCCAGCCGCCCAGGGGTGAAGCTCGTGCTGCTTGCCGGCCCTTCGTCTTCGGGCAAGACCACGAGTTGCAAGCGCCTATCCATCCAGCTGGCTGTCAATGGTTTGAAACCGCTGCAGATTTCTCTCGACGATTACTTTGTGGATAGGGAAAGAACGCCGAAGGACGAGAATGGGGAGTACGACTACGAGAGCATCTATGCGCTCGACTTGCAGCTCATCAACGACCAGTTCAATGCCCTCTTCCGTGGCGAGGAAGTGGAACTGCCCAAGTATGACTTCCAGACGGGCCGGAGCAAGAAGAGCGGCAAGCGCCTGAAGATGGCTCCCAACAACGTGCTGGTGGTGGAGGGAATCCATGCGCTCAACCCCGAGCTCACGTCGCATATCCCCGACGAGCAGATTTTCCGTGTCTATGCCTCGGCTCTCACCACCATCCTGCTCGACAATCACAACTATATCCCCACCACCGACAACCGCCTCCTGCGCCGCATCATCCGCGACTACAAGTACCGGGGCGTGTCGGCGCAGGACACCATTCACCGCTGGCCTTCAGTGAGGGCGGGCGAGAACAAGTGGATTTTCCCCTTCCAGGAGAATGCCGACGCCATGCTCAACACGGCGATGCTCTATGAGTTGGCTGTAATCAAGACCCAGGCAGAGCCGCTCTTGCAGCAAGTGCCGGAGAATTGCGAGGAATATGCCGAGGCTTATCGCCTGTTGAAGTTCCTGAAATATTTCAAGGGTATTCCGTACAACAATCTGCCGCCTACTTCTCTCCTTCGCGAGTTCTTGGGCGGAAGCTCGTTCCATTACTAAGTGACGATAAAAGAATAACTTGGTACAGCGAGGGCGCTGTTACTTTGGATTTGTACAGTGAGGGCACTGTTCAAATCTCGCTTGAGTGGTACAGCGAGGGCGCTGTACCTCCTACAGTTACCCATACTTGCCAGAAAAGGTAATCATAGGAGGTACGGCGCCCTCGCCGTACCACTCAAGCAGGAATTCCCTCGCCGTACCACCCAGGCAAGGAATTGTATCTTCACCCATGAGAAATGTTATTACAATACGAGTTGGGGAGTTGTCGCTTGGATTTCCCCTTCACCCTTCACCTTTTGCCGGGAATCCCCTGTGTTTATCGGCTTTCCGCGAGGTGAAGGGTTGCCCTCAACCCTTCACCACCCTTCACCACCCTTCACCCCGTCTAACTGTAGTGTTTATCGGCGTTTCGGCGCAAAAGGTGAAGGGTGAAGGGGGAAAGACGCGGTGCGCTGGCACGAGACACGACGTAGCAATATCTGCCTCGTAAGGGCAGAAAACTGCCCCGGCAGGAGCAATAAATTGCCCTGGCAGGGCAGTTTTGCTTGCAAGGCATTCCACGGCCTCATACCCGTTTTTACTATAATAAAATAGGTGTGGCGGCGGTTGGCATCGGTACCAGAACTCTCCGATTGTTTGCAAAGTCAACGTGGCAAATCATGGCTGGAAGAAAAGGTTTTTATATTCTTTAACCTAAAAAGGTTTTAAAATGCACTAATAATAAACAAGAAACTTTGCCGTAAAACAGATTTTTCGTAACTTTGCGGCGATTTAAGAAACAAAGAATAATTCACAACTTAAATACATTTAAAACAAAATGGCAAAGTTAGATTTAACACAGTATGGTATTACAGGTGCTACTGTAATCGCTCACAATCCTTCCTACGAGCAGTTGTTCGAGGAGGAGACAAAGGCAGGTCTTGAAGGTTATGAGGTAG
>CAVGLH010000011.1:0-35808 GCA_963630065.1 Bacteroides fragilis
TGGAACCGGAGAAGCGCATCCCCCTCTACCACGGAAGAAAGTTCATTATCGGCAAGACCCTCTTCACCTATATAGAAAAAGATGTCTAATATAGATTGTGTCAAAACAATCGCTAAAAAATACAAAAAGTGATGGAAAGTCTTGCAAGTTTGGAATTATTTCAATAAATTTGCACTCGAATTAATAACCCAAACTAAAATACAAGTACATTATGAAGGATTTAAAAGGAACAAAGACAGAGAAGAACTTACAAGAGGCATTTGCAGGTGAGTCACAGGCTCGCAACAAGTATACATACTTTGCCAGCAAGGCCAAGAAGGAAGGCTATGTTCAGATAGCCAACATCTTCGAAGAGACTGCTGCCAACGAGAAGGAGCACGCCAAGATGTGGTTCAAGTACTTGGAGGGCGGTGCCATCAAGAGCACTGAAGAGAACCTTCTTGCTGCCGCAAACGGCGAGAACGACGAGTGGACCGACATGTACGTACGCATGGCAAAGGAGGCCCGCGAGGAAGGCTTCGACGAGATTGCTGCCAAGTTTGAGATGGTGGCCGAGATTGAGAAGCACCACGAGGAGCGCTATCGCAAGCTCTTGAAGAACGTGCAGGACAAGGTCGTGTTCTCCCGCGACGGAGACTGCATCTGGCAGTGTGCCAACTGCGGCCACATCGTGGTAGGCAAGGAAGCTCCCAAGGTTTGCCCTGTTTGCGCCCACCCACAGAGCTACTTCCAGATCGAGGCACAGAACTACTAATCTGCCGCTGCCTAGAGCTGATAAGGAAAAATTCAACGCAGCCATGCCCTATGTGAGCATGGCTGCGTTCCGTTTAACCCCTTGGGGTTACCATTGGCTGAGATCGGCCTTGGCCTCAATCTTTTTCTCAACATTGTCGGGGAGCTTCGAGAAGAAATCATAACCGGTGATGCGCTCCACCTCATCCACAGTATTGACAAAATCTTTCTTCCGCAAGCCACTGGCCCCTTGGTTGCGGCAGATGAAGCCAATGGCCTGGGGATTCTTGCCGGTACGCAGGATGACCTTGAAGAAGGCATCGGGCACCACTACCTTGTTCTTGCCCAGTTTGCGATGCTGCTTGTTCAAAAAAACAGGACCGCAGACAATGTAAACTTTACCATATTTCTTGGCCCACGTGCGACACTGCTGCTCAATGCTATTCCATATACCAGCGTTCAGGGCATGCGTCTGCGGACACATATTGGTCATCAAGAAGCACTCATCCATCGCCTTTTGGCTCCACTTGTTGTCGCCTGCCGGACAGAGATGTCCACGGTCGTACCCACTATTATAATAATCCGACTTCATTCCCTTGGGCGACGGCATATCCTCGTCGTCCTCAAAATCGCCACGCTTCAAACTGCCCGACGCATGAGCTCTCGTCAGTGACCAGGCCACCCAGTTGGGCTGGCGGGTGTCGTGGTTGTACGACACCGTATAGGCGAAGCGATGCTTGATGGTCTGAGACAACTTGCCTTTGCAGACAGGAATCTCCAAGTCGGCGGCATCATAGGCCGTCGCCGCGGGCAGCATAGAGGACGAAAATCCCAACACTGCTGACAGAGCCAAGACAGAAGATACCGCCCAACATTTCATTTTTCCAAATTTCGTCATCATAGTTTATTCTTGAGAAATTATAATATTCAAAGTACGCTTCCTACCTGCTGAAGCATGATTTCTATCAACCGCGGCACTCCATATTCCCCGATGTCCGTCTCCCTTACCCAGATATAGTCATCGGGAAGAATGGGCCGGGTATCAGTCTCCAGGAGATAGAAATCGGCGAGGAGGATACGATGGGTGAGAACGTGTTTCACGTCTTTCGCCAATAGCCTCAAAGGGGTGCTAAAGGAGGGCAGCTCCTTCAATTCGGATACATTGTAGGGTTCCCACAGTCCCTGCCAGATGTCACCCTCGCCACGCCTATGAACAGCGACCATGGATTCCGGGGCTTCAAGAGGATTCTTATACCTTACATAAATATAGGACAGACGGCGAGTCGTTACCTTCACGGTCTTGTTCTTTACAGGCAACGTCTCCATCCTTCCGCTCCTCAAAGCCTCACAGGTTTCGGCTAGTGGACAGAGAAGACATTTTGGGGATTGAGGTGTACACTGGATAGCACCGAAGTCCATCATCCCCTGGTTGTATGAAGCCACATCGGATGCGGGCAAAAGCGATTGTGCCAAGGCGGCAAACTCCTTCTTGCCCTGCGTGGAATTGATGGGCGTGTCGATGCCGAAATATCTCGACAGCACCCGATAGACATTGCCATCCACCACAGCCGCAGGAATACCGAAGGCAAAGGAAGCGATGGCTGCGGCTGTGTAATCGCCCACCCCCTTCAGCGAACGTATGCCATCTAGCGTGTCGGGAAACTTGCCAAGAGCCACGATTTGTTTGGCTGCGTCATGGAGGTTACGAGCACGGGAATAATACCCCAATCCTTGCCAAAGCTTCAATACCTCATCCTCGCTGGCAGCAGCCAAGTCCTCCACCGAGGGATATTGCCTCACAAACCGTTCCCAGTATTCCCATCCCTGTGCGATGCGTGTCTGCTGGAGGATAATCTCACTGAGCCAAATGGCATAGGGATCTCGTGTATCTCGCCAAGGCAGCTCCCTCCCATTCTCCCGAAACCAAGAGAGAATGACAGAAGAGAAGTGCGAGTTATTGCCCTCTTCATCTTTCCATCTTTCCATATTTCAATATTTCCATCTTTTCACTGTTCCGGGTATTGCTGATAGATGGTCAGGCCGAATTCACCAGCCAGGGCATAGGCATGCTCCATGATGTCGGCGAGGATATGCTCATAGTTCACCCACACCTTGTCCTTCACAAAGAAATAGAACTCCATGGGCAGTCCGCATTGCGTAGCCTCCAACTGGCGCACCATCAGGGTCAGATTCTCATTCACATCGGGACGCTCACGCAAGTACTTTTCCATATACTGGCGATAGAGTTGCAGATTGGTAGGACGGTCTATAACCGTTTTTCCCTTGAAGGAAGACTCTGTGGCGAAATGCTCTTTCAAGAGACGTTCCTTCAAGTCCTCGCTCACCAACCGGATGCTTCTGAAGTCGAAGTACACCTTGCGCTGCACACGCCTTCCCCCACTCTTCTGCATACCTATCCAATTCTGGAAGGAACCATTAACCAAAGTGGCTGGAGAGATGGTGACGATGGTATTGTCGAAATTGCGCACTTTCACGGTGGTGAGCGACATTTCCTCCACGATACCGTTGGCATCCACCGACTTCACCGTAATCCAGTCGCCCTTATGGAGCATATCGTTGCTCGTGAGTCGCACACCAGCGGCCAGACCTAGAATAGTATCCTTGAATACCAACATCAATACAGCCGAGGTGGCACCCAGTCCGGCAAAGAGCGTCATCGGATCCTTGCCCAAGACGATGGCCACTATGACCACGCCCGCCACGAAAAGCATCAGCACTCTCAACACGCCGCAGAAGGTATGGAAATATTGCTGTGCAGAAGATCGGCGCTCACCAGTCTCCTCCAATCCCTTGAAAGACCCGATAAACACCAATGCCGTTCTCACGGAGTTGACCACGATATAGATGCCCGTAGCACGCTCCAGGATCACGTTCAGTATGGGATATTCCAGATAGACGAGCGGCATGAGTGCCCATATCACCACGGCCGGAACAATGTGACACGCCGAGTTGAGCACCCGCTCGTTGAGCAGCACGTCATCCCAGGTCACCTCCGTCTTTTCCGTAATCTTGGTGATGATCGGAACGATGATCTTGCGACAAAGGAAATCGCTCAACACAGCCAGCAAGATGGCGGTGAGGGTGAGCAACGCATGGCTCACCATCGGCTGCACATTGCCCGGAACGCCCATCCAAGTTGTCATCCCATTTACGAATGTTCTTATTTGCTCCATCTTTCAATATTTTAATATTTCCATATTTTAATATTTTCAGGGTTGGCAGAGCAAGGCACACACCTTGTCGGCGAAACTGCGGGCATTATTGCCATGCATGATGCCATTGTTGATGATGGCAAAGCAGAAAGGATGGCCATTGGCGGCAGTGCAGTAGCCCGCAAGCGAGATGATACCAGTCAGCGTACCCGTCTTCGCCCTCACGTTGCCATGAGTAAAACCGTTCTTCATACGTTTCTTCAACGTACCGTCCACGCCGCCTATGGGCAACGACTGCACGAGATGCTCCTTGATATTGTCGTTGCGATAAGCATAGCGCAGCATCATGACCTCAAGCTCGGCACTCAGATAATTGTAAAGGGAAAGTCCCGAACCGTCGGCCAACTTATACCGGGAGGCATCGAGGCCTATCTTGTTGATCAACTGCCGCTCCACATTGCGCGCACTCTTGGCACTTGCCGGGCGGTTGCCCGTACTGGCGGCAATCTGGTAATACATACATTCGGCATACAGATTGTCGCTCTCCTTCATCATCTTGTTCAATATCTGGTTCATCGTGTGGAATCGAGTACATACGGAGAAGGCATTTGAGGGACAAGCCTTCGAAGTGGCAAAGCCAGAATATTCGACACCCACGTCCTTCAACTTGGCCAGGAACCTGTCCATGAAGATGTCCTTGCGCGAGAACACCAGAGGCGAGAGCACCGGATTGTCATCGTCCCAGCACCATCCCTCGCCCAAGAGGTCGGCATCCTTCATCGACCGGTCAGCATATACATTGCCACGGATGGTGTCGACACCCATTTCCTTCAGGCTGTTGGCGAAGGCCGCCAAGTCGTCGCTGTTGAAACGAGGATCCATGCCTCCGATGCAATACACATCGCCGGTGAGCACGCCGTTCTCTATCTTGCCGGTATATTTCAGCTGCGTCTTGAACTGATAGGAACCACCCAACTTGTCGAGAGCCGTGATGGCCGTGAGAAGCTTCATTGTGCTGGCCGGGCGCATCAGTTGACGCTCCCTGTACTTGTATATACAAGAGTCAGCTTCCAAGTCCCAGATCATGATACCCACCTGGGAAGTCTCAAACATTTTTCCCTTCAAGAGTTTGTCGATCCCCCCTCTCACCGATTCTGGCCAAGGAAGTTCATGCGTGTCAGCAACCAGAGAATCCACCGTCACAGAGTCGGCCGCCTCATCCTGCTGTTCCACGCTATCTTCTTCAACCACATCCTGGGCCTGTGCAGGCAACGCCAACAGCATCGCCATCCCCCAACCCATCAAAATACACATTATCTTCTTCATCTCAAAACCAAGTCAAATCTTCATTCTTTTCTCTATTTCTTTCCGAAACGCCTCCTCGTTGTCGGGCTGCACCGAAACCAGATGCTTGCATCCATATTCTATCACCAAGCATCTATCCAGTCCGAGGAAAGTCTTCACGCTTCTCACCTCGATGATGTCGCACAGCGGCACATTTTTGTTGGAAGAGAAGCGCCCCTCGCTGATGACAAGATACTCCATCTCGTCGTCCCTGTCGATGGGCTTCACCCGCTTTAACGTGTATGTGGTATTGAGTATGCGCTCTATCATGCCCACGATGACGATGGCGAGGAAAATGCCGATGATGGCCATCTTCACCCAGAAGAAATAGCCAGCCAGCAGAGCGAAGAGCACCACGCCGACGCGAGCCGTCAGCGTGAAACGTTTATGAAAAGTTCTGTCTGCCATATTGAGTTTTTGCCTTTATTTACAGTCACGGAAGACCATATCAGAATAAAATTCGGTGCAAAATTACAAAAAACTCTCTTAATTCACACATTTTTTAAAGATTAATTTGTACTTTTGCAAACAATTAAAAAATTGAGAAATTAAAAACTCATGGTTTATAAGTATGATTTTCTGATTATCGGCTCAGGAGTGGCCGGTATGAGTTACGCCCTGAAAGTAGCCAGAGCGCATAAAGGTAAGGTGTGCATGATCTGCAAGACTTCGCTCGACGAGGCCAACACTTCGTTCGCACAGGGTGGTGTGGCGTCGGTCACCAATATGGAGGTGGACAACTTCGACAAGCACATACAAGATACGCTGATAGCAGGCGACTACATCAGCGACTACAAGGCCGTGAAGCAGGTAGTCACCATGGCTCCCGACCAAATCAAGGAGCTGGTGGAATGGGGTGTCAACTTCGACAAGAAGCAAGACGGCAACTTCGACCTCCACCGTGAGGGAGGCCACAGCGAATTCCGCATCCTCCACCACGCCGACGACACGGGCGCTGAGATTCAGCGCGGACTGATGGAGGCCGTGCGCAACAATCCCGACATCGACATCAAGGAAAATCATTTTGCCGTGGAAATCATCACACAACACCACCTCGGTGCCCGTGTCACACGCCGCACTCCATACATCAATTGCTATGGTGCCTACGTGCTGAATCCCGAAACCCAGAAGGTAGACACTTACCTGAGCAAGGTGACCGTGATGTGTACCGGTGGATGCGGTGCCGTCTACCAGACCACCACCAACCCCGTGATTGCCACGGGCGACGGCGAGGCGATGGTTTACCGTGCCAAGGGTACAGTGGCCGACATGGAGTTCGTCCAGTTTCACCCCACGGCTCTCTTTCATCCAGGAGAAACCCATCCCGCCTATCTCATCACCGAGGCTATGCGCGGCTACGGCGGCATCCTGCGCTTGCCCAACGGCGAGAGTTTCATGGAGAAATACGACAAGCGTCTGAGTCTGGCTCCCCGCGACATCGTGGCCCGCGCCATCGACAAGGAGATGAAGATACACGGGCTAGACCATGTATGCCTCGACGTGACCCACAAGGATCCCGAGGAGACCAAGCACCACTTCCCCAATATCTATGCCAAGTGCCTCAGCATCGGCATAGACATTACCAAGGATTACATCCCCGTACGCCCGGCGGCCCACTATATGTGTGGTGGCATCAAGGTAGACCTCAACGGCTGCTCCAGCATCAACCGCCTCTACGCCCTCGGCGAATGTTCCTGCACGGGATTGCACGGTGGCAACCGCTTGGCCAGCAACTCGCTCATCGAGGCCGTGGTCTATGCCGAGACAGCTGCCAAGCACAGTCTGGAGCATGTGGACGAATACGACTTCAACGACAAGGTGCCGGCATGGAACGACGAGGGCACCCTCACCAATGAGGAAAAGGTATTGATTACGCAGAGCGTGAAGGAAGTAGGCGAGTGCATGAGCAACTATGTGGGCATCGTGCGCAGCGACCTCCGCCTGAAGCGAGCCTGGGACCGTCTCGACCTGCTCTACGAAGAGACGGAGAACCTCTTCAAGCGTGTGAAAGTGAGCAAAGAGCTTTGCGAGCTCCGCAACATGATCAACGTGGGCTATCTCATCACCCGCATGGCTATCGAGCGCAAGGAGAGCCGCGGTCTTCATTTCACCATCGACTATCCGGCACATGCCTACGACAAGAAATGACTTTAGCGAAAACCATATATTTGCAGAAATATAAAACGGGGTTAGAGACACATGAGTGTATCTAGCCCCGTTTTTTTTCACTCTTCCCTCTTCACGTCCTTATCTCGTCAGCGAGAATTTCACGCTGAGACCGAAGTCCTGCGTGGTGGTGGGATAACTGCTGCTCGATAGGAGCGGCGTGTTGGTCTGCCTGTCATAATAGAAGCTCATGGTGAGGAGCTTGCTGAAGGTGTAGTCGGCAGAGAAACTCAGCTTGAGGGCATTGTTTCCACTGCTGGCACTACTTGTCATCGAGGCGATGTCACGCACGATGGAAGCCTGCTTGCGGAAGCTGAAGTCGAGGCGCAGGTTGAGATCGTTGTTGGTGCCGCTCTGCGTCTTCGTGGTAGCCTTCTTGCTGTTGTTGGCTTTGGCTTGTTGCTGCTTGTTGCCAGAGCCAGACCTGGCCTTTACCTTTCTGCCCGAGGCTCCGAAAAGGTTGAGGTTGTTGATGCGATAGCCCAGGCCCACCACCCAGTCCTTGCTCACAGCCTCGCTCACCTGTACGCTCGTCATGCTGAGACTCAGCACGCGCGTCTGGCGATATTCGCCCTTGACGGTCATATTGTTGTTCAACGTCATGTCTACACCCAGCAATGGCGAGAAGGCCTCGTTGATGCTCACCTGCGAGATGTTGAACATGCTGCTGGGCGAGGGATTGCCCGAAGTGGCATCGGTGACAAAGCCCAGGCCGTTCATATACTCTTGATACGTACTGTAGCTGTTGTAGGAGCCAATGGCAAAGATGCTCTTGTAAGCATGATTGATGTTCACGCTCTTGAAACGGTCGCGGAACCACGGGAGTTTTCCCAATCCGTTGTAACGCACTGTCCAGTTGGGCAGCAGCTTGCTCAAGGCCGGGAATATGGAGAGCGAGTTGCCCCCCATCGACGTGTAGGCGTTGAGGAAGGCAGGAATCATCACATCAGCACTGTATTGGTTTACCGGTGTTTTTGTTGCATCAAACTTTCCGCCGCTCAGCGTCGAGCCGGCAGGATAGACAGCATCGGCATACTGCGCCTCCACCCTGTTGCGATAACTTTCCAGCGACCCCACGAATTTCTCGAAAGTCTTGCTGCGATAACCGCTGTTGGCATTACCCATTCCTTCAAAGGCTGTGCCCAATGAAATGGTCGTCATCTGGAACGTTCCGCTCTGCGTGGTCGGCATGTCGGCATACATATATTGCATACTCTTCTGGCGAGTCTGCGTGCGAGTGGCGGAGAGGTCTATCTTGAAATTCTTCCATGGCTCCAAGGTCATGCGCACCTGCAAGTCCTCCGTCCTGCTGCTTGTGGCGGGAGACGCCAGCGTGTCGCTGCAAAGCAGCCAGTCGTTGTGCAAAGCCTTTTCTACATAGTTGTCGCTCACCATTCCGAAGGCGAAGTCCAGGCCCGGTGCCATCTGCCCAACCTTTTTCTGTCCGAAGGCATCGCCCACTCCCGGGGTGAAGCCTGGCAGGGCGAGTTGGTAACTGTTGCGGTAGTTCACGCTCACATTGCGCACCATCATGGCCAGTCGGGCGGCCACCTGGAGTCCACGATACCATTTCAATTCCTCCACCATCTTGGCATTTGCCTTTTTCTTCTTACCAGCCACTTTCGGATCTTCCTTCTTCTTATCGTCAACCTTTGGCTCTTCCTTCTTTTTCTTCTTATCGTCAACCTCCGGTTGGTCCTTCTTGTTCTTATCCTTCACTTTCTGTTCTTCTTTTTTCTTCTTGGCATCCTTTTGCTTCCTGCTCTTCGCCTGCGACGTGCTCTGTACGCGTTCGAATCGCTCGTTGGCCTTTTTGAGGAAAGGTATGTGATTGTAGAGTTTTACTAGGTTGAAACTACCGTTCAGCGTCAGCTCCCTATGCGTATTGATGGTGTTGCCATAGGTGTTGCCATCCTCGTCCTCAGTGCCTCTCTCCCAAGTGTAGTTGGCGGTGTAGGAGGCATCCGTTGTAGCCCAGTCGAAGGCAGGCACCAGGTTCAGAGGCACCTTGTAGGAGGCGGTGAACGCCTGGCTATAGTCGAGCGGCGTACCCCAGCTCTTCACGCTCTGCCAAATGGCCTTTTGATAGACGGAGTCTTTCCAGGCATGATACTGGTCGGCGTAGAGGTCGGTGTTCACGTCGGGATAAGGTACGTCCACCTGGGCGTGGGTAGCACTACGGAAGTCCATGTGCAGGTTCTTGGTCAAGTCCCAGCGCATGGAGAATTCCCTGTTCCACAGGAAATTGTCGCTGAAGGTGAGGGGCAGCTGAGAATTGGAGCCCGCTCCCACTCCGCTCACCAAGGCCTCCATGTCGCGCTCCTGCAACTCATAGTACTCTCGGTTCATATCCGTACTGAGTGCCAGACTCTGCGGCAACCAGTTCAGGCCAAACCGTCTCAGGATGTCGAGCCATTTGCTCTTGTTCTTCAGCTTCTTGAAAGGTTCCCATGCCTTGTATACGGGCGACCATGAATAGTTGAGAGCTCCGTGCCAGCTATCCTTGCGCTCATAGGCCGTGGTCTGCCCGGTCGTGGACTGGTGCTGATGGCTGTAGGTGAAGGAGAAGTTTGCGGGATCATAGGGCATCGGATGGCGCTTGGTGGCAATGCCCACTCGGGCATTGGAGATAGCAAAATTAGTCTGCGTCACCTTGGTCACAGCGATGTTCTCAATGGAGTCGCGCTCCCGCTTGGACCCTGCGGCGTCAAGGGCCTCCTTCAGTTCCAGGTCGGTGTCCAGCGGATTATACTTGGGCGAGGTTTTTTCCTTGGTGACGCTGTAGTACAGCGGAATGCTCACCTTCGCCTTGTCGGGGAAAAACTTGCCCATCTCCAGCGAGGTGGTTACGCTGTAGGTGCCATAGCTGTCAGTGCTGCGGCTGGCCACGCCGTCCTCCAGTCCGCCGAAGCCTTCGCTGGTGTAGCGTCCTGTGGCGTTCACGCTGCCGAAGTCGGAGAGCTGCACGTTCAGGTTGGCGTTGGCGGCCCATCCGCCATTGTTGTTGTGCTCCCTCAGGCGGAGCTCGTTCACCCAGACCTCGCCGCTCTTGATTTCGCCCGACTTGTTGCGCACGCCTATCATCATCGTCTTCACTTCGCCCAGGCTGGGGTTACCCACGATGGTGAGCGTATTGCTCTTGTGGTCGGCGTCCTGCTGGCTGAAAGGGGCGAGATAGGACGCCAATCCCTGAGCCTTCGCCTTGTTGCGCGCCTTCTTCAGACTGGTGAAGGCGGTGAGGGCGAGGTCCATCATGTTGTCCTCGGGCCATACGGCCTTGCAGTCGGCCAGGCTGTAGCGACTGTAGTTGTTGCGTGGCTCAGTGAGCTTCAGCGGAATCTCATACTCGTAATAGTTGCTCTTGTAGTCGCTGCCCAAGCGGATGAACACAGCCAGCTCGTTGTCCTTCAGCTCGCAGGTGTTCTGCTCCAGAGCGTTGGCGTGTACAAACATCTGGATGCGCTTGTACTGGCGCAGGTCAAGGGTAGTATTCTTGTACACTGCCTTGGCCTCGCCTGCACTCATGCCTTTCACCACGAGGCTAAGAGCCTGTTCGTTCGACTCCACCAGCTGTGGCTGACTGGGGTCTTGCTCTCGCTCGATGCCCGGCGGCAGCACATAGTTGACCGGTATCTTCTCGGCATTCTCCTCCAGGCTCACGGCTCCCGCTTCCAAGGTGCCTCCCGAGGCCGATCCCAGCTGCTGGTTGTAGGCGCGCCACTTGCCGTTCACCAGGTCGAGGGTACCGAAGCGCAACACGATGGGCTTCTTGAAGTTGGTCAGGAACATGCGCATGAAGCGGATGCTGGAGAAATCGTTGATGTTGCCCTGGCGACTCTCATACTCCTCCACGGGGATGCGGAACTGATACCAGGTCACCGTGGAACGGGTCTGGTCGCGCCAGGTCTGGGTATACTCCCTCTTGTCCACGATGAAGTTGGAGCCCACCACAAGGTCTTCGGGACGGATGCTCACATGATACTGGTAGTATTTCTCATATTCGTTGAGCGTATAGTCCTGGTTGATGTCCTCCACGTCGGGGGTTGTCTTGTAGGAGGTATCGTAGCTCTCCGTGCGACTGTCGCTGTCGGGAGAGTTGCCCTGTGGGTTGTTGATGTATTTGTAGCGCAGGAGGATGGGGGCTTGCATCGCATCCCAGTCGCTGCCGCGGAAGTAGTGGTAGTCGTCGCGGGCCGGGTCGGCGAAGATGCTGTCGAAGACGGCCTGGTTCACCTTGCCCTGTATCTGGTCGAGATAGGCACTCTTGTAGAAAGTCTGTTCTTCGGCATCGGTGAGTCCGTTGAAACCCACGTCCTGCAGGGCGCGGGTGCCGCTGGTGGTGGCAAAGGCATAGGTCACGGTGCTCTGCGTGGGCACCTTTCCCCACTGGGTGTAAATAAAGTTGTCACTGCCGTCTACGGGCATTCCGCTCTCATAGAATTTCTTGCCGTCGCGGAGGATGTCCTCGCTCACCTCTCCCAGGTTGATATAGAAGTCGCCGCCATAGTCGGAGGCATCGGCCTGCTCGCGGCTGTAGATGAAGGGGTCGAGCATCCAGAACTCGATATACTGCACGTTGGCCTGCTCGAAGTCATTGGTGTCCAACTTGCGCATCATACCGCCCCAGTTGCGCTGGGGATTCTGCAAGGTTCCGTCGGCCTGCAGGCCGTCTACGTTGAAGTTGTAGGGCCCCGGCTCGCTGGGATAATAGGCCAGGTTGAGCACGTCGATAGTGTTGGTGGCTCCCTGGTAGGTGCTCTGGTCGCGCAGGGGGAAGAGCTCCTTGGTGTACACGGCGCGCACATAGTGGTTGCTCAGCTGGGTGAGGTCGCTCTTGATGTGGCCCGGGGTGAGCGAGCTGCCCTGGCGGGTGAACAAGGGGTCGATGGTGTACCAAGCCAGACGCGAACGGTGGAATCCGCTCGTGAGTCCGGTCTTGTCGCTGTAGTCACTGGGAAAGTTGAGCGAAGGCACACTGGAGATAAACCAAGAAGTAGGAGTCATCACATCGATGGTTCCCTTGGAGCTCTCGAAGTCGTCGATGTAAGATGCATTGTCCTGTGTACCGCCAGCCTGGCCAGCTATCAGCTGGGCAAACTCTCCAGTGAAGGAGATGTTGGATGGCTGGGTGAGATGCAGGAAGGGTATCTTGTCGAGCACGTTGGTGAGCCACTGGCTCTCCTTCTTCCAACTCAGATTCACGCCCCACAGGGTGTTTTTCAGAGGCTCCGAACCCATGGCCACCTTATTGGTCAGGGCCTGTTCGGAGAGATGCTGGATGGTTCCGCTCATCTGGAAGTTCTTGGTGAAATCATACTCCCAGTTGAGTCCAAACATCGTCTTGCGGGTCTGCCCGTAGTCGGTGTTGCTCTCCAGCGACACATTGACCGCTGTGCCTGCGTCGATGATGCTCTGGTTCAGGATGGTCACCTCGCCCGCACTGTAGTCGACGGAGTAGTCGGTGCCTTCCTTTAGGGTCACGCCTCCGGCGGTCACCACCACCGACCCTTGGGGCACATTATAGGCATCCAGCGAGATGACATTGGCTGCCGATCCCTTGTATTGTCCAGAAAGTTGATATTTGTTTTTCTCCGCCGTCTGCTTGGCCACGGTCTTGGTGCTGTCGTAGAGTTCGGTGAAGGCATATTTCTCCGCCTTGTCCGTCGCCACCCCGTGGTCTACGAGATAGTTGTACAGATAGCTTCCGAAAGGCTCCACCTTGGGGATGAACACCCTTCCGTTTGAGACGGTATAGCCTTCCACGTAGTCGAAGTATCCATTGCTGCGGGCCTTGTTGTTGTTGTCCAGTCGGTCGGCTCCCAGCACACGGATGATGGGCAGGTTTTTCACCTGCTGTTCGGGCAGGTAGTTGAGATACACGCCCGTGGTGTCGCTCTGGTATTTCACGTCCAGGCGGAATTTCTCCTTTTGCACTTGCGAGGCTATCACGTAGACGTTTTTCATCATCAAGTCCCAGTTTCCTTGTTGCGGATTGCTGCTGGTGTTCTTGAGCGATTTCACGAAGAGCGTCTGCTTGGTGTCGCTGTTGTCGGAGGCGAACTCGCCCACCTGATAGGTATTGCCGCCCCAGGTATACTCGTAGGCCACGGCCACCACCTGGTCGGTCTGTATGCTGCTTTTCAGCGACACATATCCCAGCGCCGAGTTGAGCGTGTATTCCGACGAGGAAAGCAGACGGGCGCTCTCCAACTTCTCGTAATCCGCACCGCCCACCAGTCCGGCACCTTCGAGAGTGGCCGACACCTGGTCGACATCTCTTGCGGCGGCATACTGCGTGGTCATCGCGTCATACTCGGTATTGGCCCTGTTGGCAGGCACCTGTCCGCTGGCACTCCACATAGGGTTGCTCAGCTTCGAGGTCTCGCCGAGGTCGGTGAGGGCCACGATGTTGCGGGTGTTGGTCGTACTTCCGGTCTTGTTGGTCACCCATATCTCCACCCGGTTGATTTTCACGCCGGTGGTCAAGGTGGGCAGTTTCTGCATCCATGCGTCGTAATGGTCGCGGAAATAACGGGCCAGGAAGAAGTGGCGGTTTTCCTCATAGTCGGCCACGTTGAGGTTGAAGGACGTGAGCTGCACGCCACCCTTGGAAGACACGCTCTTGCTGGCCGACTTCTTCTGCGAGGCCACCATCTGGAGCTTGAGCTTGCCAAACTGCATGTCGGTTCTGACACCAAAGAGGCTGCTGGCTCCCTTGATGAGCGACGAGTTGCTTGGGAAGGACACGTTGCCAGCCTCCACGAGCTTGATGATCTCGTCTTCCTTGCCGTCGTATTTCAGCTTCATGTTCTGGGCATCGAAGTCAAAGGTGGCGTCGGTGTTGTAGTTGAGGTTGAGGTCCATCTTGTCGCCCACCTTGCCGTTCACATGGAGGTTGATTTTCTCGTCGAAATCCATTGCCGTGGTCTTGCGGTTACGGATGGGGAGCGAGGGGTTGTCCACGTTTCTTGTATTGATGCCAAACTTCAGTTCGGCCGTACCCTGCGTCTTCACTCGGATTCCTCCCGGACCGAAGATTTTCTCGGCGGGTCCCAGATCGAAGTGCATATCGGAGAAGTCAAACTTCTCCTTGCCTTTGGCCTGGTAGATTTCATCGTTTTTCTTACGGTAAAAGGCATTGCGGTCGTTCGTCTCCGACCATTTCATATACTCTTCGGGGGTGAGCATGATGGGGGCGGAGAGCCAGGTACCCCCCATGCGGTTGCCGATGATGTAGCGGTCGAGGCTGTCGTTGTAGACCACCTGATACTGGAGGGCGTCGGGGCGTTTGAGGTCGAGCGGACTCTGATAGAGGTCGCTCAGCGAGAAAGGTTGGGTACGCTGTATCTGCCAGCGCGGACGCACCGCCAGGGAGTCGGGCACAGAGTCGGTCCCCAGGCGAGATGGCTGGGCATGCGCCTTCCTCTTGTCCTGCGGCCTTGGCATGGCAAGTGCGTAGCCAAAGGTTGCCACCATCAGCCAAGCCGTCAGCAGATAAAGAAATCTGTTTCTCATCATTTTCCTCAACTCCCCACTTCCTACTAAAAACGATTACTTGATTTGCTTCAGGGCGAGCTTGATGACCTGCTCCACAGCCAGTTCGGGCTGTGCCTTGAGGATGTCCACCACCACCTTGGCCGAGGGAGCCGGCGAGAAACCGAGCATCACGAGTGCGCTCACGGCCTCGTCCTTCACGTCGTTGTTCACCATCGCCACGTTGCTGCCGTTGGCCGGCAGTTCGCTGGCAATGCCAAGGCTCACAATCTTGTCCTTGAGGTCGAGGATGATGCGCTGTGCGGTCTTCAGTCCGATGCCCTTCACCCCCTTCAGCATCTTCTCGTTTCCTGTGGAAATCACGTTGCAGAGTTCGCTGGGCGACATGGACGAGAGAATCATTCGGGCAGTGTTCCCTCCCACTCCCGACACGGTGATGAGCAGTCGGTAAAGTTCACGTTCCTGCTTGGTGGAAAAACCATAAAGGGTGAAAGAGTCGTCTCTTCCACCAGCCACCAGCACCTCGTGCACATAGAGTTTCACCTCCTTCTTTCCCTGTATTGCGGTATACGTATTGAGCGAAATATTGAGGCCATACCCCACCCCTGCCGTCTCCACCACCGCCATCGCAGGTGTCAAGTCGGTCAAGTCGCCATGAATATATTCTATCATAATGAATTATCTCTTTTTTATAATACGTGCAAAGATACGGCTTTTATTCGAAACAGCCAAGACAAAACGGATATTTTTCGTCTGGGGAAAACAAAACGAAGACACCTGGGGTAGTATGAAGTACTTTCCCATATAGCCCGCATTTCTGGATGTCGTGAAAAGAATGCAAAAAGCAAGAGGGTGCGGCAAAGCAAATTAAGCTTAGCCACACCCTCTTTTTATATTCAAAAAACAGGAATTCTCTTGTTTTTAATCCACCACGATTGGCTTGTACTTAGGTACCAAAGCCTTCATGATGCACCAGCCTATAAGGTAGGCCACGGCGCAGATGCAGAAGATGATCATGTAGCCGGCCGGCTTGCCCTCGAAGCCCATGAACGAGAAGGCAGATCCCTGACCCTCGGCATAGGTGAACAGCATACCAGAACCCTTGTTGATGAGGAACGAACCTACACCACCTGCCATCGCACCCACACCTGTGATGGTGGCTACGGTAGACTTGGGGAACATATCGCTCACCGTGGTATAGAGGTTGGCCGACCAAGCCTGGTGGCCGGCACCGAGCAAGCCGATGATGATGGCAGGCCACCATGCGCTATAGGCTCCCATAGGCTGGGCTATCAAACCGAGCAAGGGGAAGCAAGCGAAAATCAGCATGGCACGCATACGCCCGGCGTAAGGATTCATGCCCTTCGTATCAACGAAATAGGTAGGCAGATAACCGCCCGCAATGCTCAGCACCGTAACGATGGCATAGAGCGTGAAGATGAGGGCGATGGCCATCGGAGAGTCGGAGGTGTAACCATACTGGTCGGAGAAATAAGCCGGAGCCCAGAAAAGGAAGAACCACCACACGCCGTCGGTCATAAACTTGCCCACGACAAACGACCATGTCTGGCGGAAGGTGAAGCACTTGAGGAAACCGATGGTTTTCTCTTCCTTGGCATCCTCTGCTTCCTCGGCGGCTTTCTCCAGGTCTTCGTCCTGCTCTACGTAGGCCAACTCGGCCTTGTTCACAAACTTGCTCTTCTTTGGTTTGTCATAGAGCCAAATCCAAAGAGCCATCCATACATAGCCCAGCACACCGATGATGACGAACGCCATCTCCCATCCCAAGGCACGCGCCAAGAGTGGAATAGTGGCAGGGGCTGCCAAGGCACCGATGGAGGCACCGCTGTTGAAGATAGATGTGGCGAAGGCACGGTCTTTCTTGGGGAAATACTCGGCCGTCACCTTGATGGCTGCAGGGAAGTTGCCAGCCTCGCCGGCCGCCAAAATCAAGCGGCAAGAGAGGAAGAGCCACACGCTGATGGTGGCGATGGCCACGGCAGCGTCACTGCCAGCCTTCACCATGCGCAGGGCCTCGATGCTGTCGTATCCCTCTATCTGCATGGCCACCCAACCGCAACCTGCGTGCATCACGGCACCGGTAGACCATACGAAGATGGCGATGAGATAGCCTTTCTTGGTTCCCATCCAGTCTACGAACTTGCCGGCGAAGAGGTTGGCAATGGCATAGAAGATGGAGAAATAACCTGTAATCGTACCATAGTCGGCATCTGTCCAGTGGAACTCTGGAGCGATGAAGTCTTTCCATGTCAACGAGAGAACCTGGCGGTCCATATAGTTGACTGTGGTCGCCACGAAGAGCAACGCACAAATCACCCAACGGAAGTTGGACATTTTACTTGTTTTAATAGAACTCATTTGTTATTTGTTTTTAAGTGTTGTTTAGTCCAGATTACTCTATGGTAGGAATCTTCACCACCTGCATATCGGTATATACGAGGTTTTCGCCGGCCATACCCCAGATGAAGGTATAGTTGCTGGTACCTGCTGCGCAGTGGATAGACCACTCGGGAGAAATCACGGCCTGCTCGTTGTTGAGCCAGATGGGGCGTGTTTCCTGTGGTTCGCCCATCACGTGGAGAATCTTCTGTCCCTCGGGCACATTATAATAAAGATAGGTTTCCATACGGCGCAAGTGGGTATGGGCTGGCATAGTGTTCCATACGCTTCCCTCCTTCAGCTCGGTAACGCCCATCTGCAACTGGCAGGTGTGGACACCTGCCACACCGTCGATAATCAACTGGTGGATCACGCGGTCGTTGCTCTCCTTCAGGCTACCGGCCTTGATGTTGTTGGCATCCTTCAAGGTCACCTTCTTGGTAGGATAGCTCTGATGGGCACAAGCACTGTTCATATAGAACTTGGCTGGTTTGCCGGCATCCTTGCTGCTCACCTCGATGTCCTTGGCACCACGGCCCACATAGAGAGCCTCCTGGAAACCGAGGGCATATTTCTTGCCGTCGACAGTAACCGTACCCTCGCCGCCGATGTTGATGATGCCCAGCTCGCGGTTGTCGAGCAGGTTTTTCTGGTCGTTGGCCTTGTCGGTGTAGAGAGGAGCGATGGAAGTCAACTTCAAGGGAGCGGTTGTAGGCTCTGCTCCGCCGATGAGGAAGCGGTCGAACATGGTGTAGGTCCAGTTCACTTCGCCCGGGGCGAACACTTTCTCTATCGCATACTCGCCACGAAGGCGGTCTGTGGTATAATGCTTGGCATCCATCGGATTGCTCGCATAACGCACGTTGTAGTTGGTATAGGCGTTTTCTGCCTTTACTTCATAACCTGGCTTCTGGCACTGAGCCAAAGCCTGACCTGCTGTTAAAACCATTGCTGCTAATATTAATGTTAGTTTCTTCATTATGATGTTGTTTTATTGTTTTTTGGAGTTAAAGGAGTTAAGGAGTTAAAGAAGTTAAGACCATAGCTTCACTTCCGACACCCCTATTCCATCTTATTTTTCATTCTTGGCCATTCGCTCTTCTTTCACGATGCGACGACGGTTCACTATCATCAAGGCTACGGTGATGACGGCAAGGACACCCATACCTACATAAGAGAGTTTCACGCCGCGGTAGATGAGCCATCCGAAGAGGGAGGAGGCGAAGTCGAGGGCACCGCCCGAGAATCCGTCGGGGATGTGGGCTGCGTTGTCGCCCGTGGCTGCATACACCTGGTTGGCTGCCATCGTGAAGTCGGGAGCCATGTCGGTGACGAAGTAGAGGCCGATGATGAGGGCCACAAGACCGATGATGAGGGTCTTCACCACGTTACCCTTGGTGAAGGGCAGAATCATGGGGAAGAGGTAGAACATTCCGGCCAATGATGCCAAGGGCAGGAACTGGTTGCCGGGCAGGAACACGGCGATGGCCAGGATTACGGGAATCAGGATGACCGACACCACCAAGGTTGTGGGATGTCCGATGACCAAGGCCGGGCTCATGCCGATGTGTACCTTCTTGCCGTTGAACTTGGTCTTCACCAACTCCTGTGTCTTCTCCGAGATTGGTTTCAATCCGTCGATAAACAGGGAGGTGATACGGGGAATCAGCTCCATCACGGCTCCCATGGTAACACCGAGGAAGAGGATTTTCTTGATGTCGAGCTGTGCCGCCCAACCTATCAAGGCACCCACGATGACACCGAGCACCAGTGGCTCGCCGAGCACGCCAAACTTTTTCTTCAGTCCCTCGGCATCGATGTCGAGCTTGGAGAAGCCAGGTATCTTGTCGAGCAGCTTGTTGAAGATGATGGCGAATGGCATAAAGCTCTGGCAGAAAGGCTGCGGGATGGAAATGCCGTCGAGGTCGTAGTATTTCTGAAATTTCTCTGCCGTGAGGTCGGCGCACACCAAGGTGCAGATGTAGCACACGATGGCTGCGAAATAGCCCCAAAGGAGGCTCTCGCCCATCACGAAGTAGGCTACGGCACCGATGAAGGCGAAATGCCAGTAGTTCCACAGGTCGATGTTCACCGTACGTGTGGTCTTGGTGATGAGCATAAGGAAGTTGACACCCAGGCAGATGGGGATGATGAGCGCACCCACGGCAGTATTGTAAGCCACGGCGGCGGCAGCCGGCCATCCCATGTCGAATACGTTGAGTTGCAGATGATAGAGGTCGGAAATAGCCTTCAAGGGGTCGTTGAAGTTAGTGGTGAGCAAAGCCGTTACCACACCGAGACCCACGAAACCCACGCCAACGAAGAGTCCCGACTTCAGAGCCTTACCGAATTTCATGCCGATACACAGACCGATGACCGTAAAGATGATAGGCATCATCACGCTGGCACCGAGGCTGATAATATAGCTAAAAACCTGTTCCATTGTTTATTTTTTGATTTGTTAAATAGTTATTTAGCACCCCATCGAGGGCTGCATCAAGTTGTTTCTAGATTGATTCGCAAGTTTTTGCACGTGCAAAGATACACTTTTTTCTTTATTCTCAAAGCGTTTTACATGAAAATATTGCTAAAAAAAATCCCATCCGAGCATTTCGGATGGGATTTCACATATTTTGTGCTGTTTTTGACGCATTCTTCACCCGCCACTCACTAGTCCTGATAGTACACCCTCTTCACTCGGTTGCTGATGGTGGTCAGCACTTCGTAGGGGATGGTGTCGAGGATGTCGCTCAGGGTCTGCACGGGCAGATGCTCGCCGAAGATTTCCACGGGGTCGCCCTCCTTGCAGTCGATGCCCGTCACGTCGATCATCGCCACGTCCATGCAGATGTTGCCCACATACTCTGCCTTCTGGCCGTTCACCAGGCAATAGGCATGGCGGTTGCCGAGATGGCGGTTCAGGCCGTCAGCATAGCCGATGGGGATGGCTGCGATGACGCTGTCCTTGTCGAGGATGGTTCTGCGAGAGTACCCCACGCTGTCGCCTGCCTTCACATGGTGCATCTGCAGGATGGTGGTCTTCAGCGTGCTCACGCAGTTGATGGTCTGGTTGTTGCGCGAGTTGATGCCGTAGAGGCCCAGGCCCAGCCGGCACATATCCAACTGGCGCTCGGGGAAGTGCTCGATGCCCGCCGAGTTGCAGATGTGGCGCAATATCTTGTGGTCGAAGGCTGCCTGCAACTGCTTGCTGCCCTTGTCGAAGAGTTCGAACTGACGGGCGGAGAAATCGTCGAAGCCGTCGTCGTCGCTGCCCACGAAATGGGAGAATACGCTGCGGGGGATGATGGCGTTCTGGTGTTTCAGTTTGCCCACCAATTCCTCCATGTCGTTCTCGGGGTCGAAGCCCAGGCGGCGCATGCCTGTATCCAGCTTGATGTGTACGGGGAATCCCGTAATGCCTTCCTTCTCTGCCGCCTTGATGAGGGCGTCGAGCAGGCGGAAGGAATAGACCTCCGGCTCCAGGTCGTAGTCGAACATGGTCTTGAAGGCGGTCATCTCGGGATTCATAATCATAATGTTGCTGGTAATGCCGTTCTTGCGGAGGGTCACTCCCTCGTCGGCCACGGCCACGGCGAGATAATCTACGCGGTGGTCTTGCAGGGTCTTGGCTATCTCCACGGCTCCCGCTCCATAACCGTCGGCCTTGATCATGCACACGAGCTTGGTATCGGGTTTCATGAAGGAACGGTAGTAGTTGAGGTTGGCCACCACGGCGTTGAGGTTCACCTCAAGGGTGGTCTCGTGTACCTTCTGCACCAGCAGCTCCGTGAGTTGGTCGAAGCCAAACTGGCGTGCGCCCTTCAGGAGAATCACCTCGTCGCGAAG
The DNA here is from genome assembly GCA_963630065.1 of Bacteroides fragilis. Classification (GTDB taxonomy): domain Bacteria; phylum Bacteroidota; class Bacteroidia; order Bacteroidales; family Bacteroidaceae; genus Prevotella; species Prevotella fragilis_A. The sequence goes on from CAVGLH010000011.1 coordinate 21,156, forward strand.
GGAGGCGAACACCTCGCTGCCGATAAACTCCTCTACATTGGGGAAGAAGAACTTTTCGGATATTTGTATGGCGTCGTGCTGCTTGCAGAGCTCGGGGCCCACGCCGATAAACTTCACCACGCCACGCTTGCGTGCCAGGTCGCTCACCTCCTTGTAGAGAGCCTCGGGAGCCATACCGCTCTGATAGATGTCGCTCAACACCAAGGTATGGCGACGGCCGCGGTGGTCGGGACGGCGGTTCATGAAGTCGAGGGCGATGTCGAGCGAGTTGATGTCGCTGTTGTAGCTGTCGTTGATGAGGGTGCAGCCGTGCTGTCCCACCTTCACCTCCAGTCTCATGGCCACCGGTTCGAGCGTCGCCATGCGCTTGTCGATGTCCTCGGCATCCAGTCCCAGCTTGCTTGCCACCACGGCGCACACGATGGAGTTCTGCACGGAGGCATCGTCGATGAAAGGAATGGAAAAGCTGTCTTCCACACCTTTATATATATAATGTATCACGCTCACGCTCTGCTGCTTCTCCACAGCCTTCACATAGAAGGGAGCGGCAGAGTCGCGCATCGACCAATAGAGTTTCTCGCCCTTGAAGTCGGTATATTCGCCCACAACCTTTGCCACGGTCTCGTCGTCGCCGTCATAGACGATGGTCTCCGCGTCATGGAAGAGGATGAGCTTCTCCCTGCACTTCTCCTCCTTCGAAGCAAAGTTCTCCTGATGGGCGGAGCCGAGGTTGGTAAGCACGGCGATGGTGGGCTGGATGATGTCGCGCAGGGCAAGCATCTCGCCCGGCTGGCTGATGCCTGCCTCGAACACGCCCACCTGGGTCTGCTCGTCCATGAGCCAAACAGACAATGGCACGCCTATCTGCGAATTGTAGCTGCGCGGACTGCGTGTAACGAACATGCCCGGGGAGAGCAACTGGTAGAGCCACTCCTTGACCATAGTCTTGCCATTGGAGCCCGTGATGCCCACGATGGGGATGTTGAACTCGTCGCGGTGGCGTTCTGCCAGACGCTGCAGGGCCTCCAGCGTGTTGACCACCTTCAGGAAGTTGGCCTCGGGATAGTCGGACGCATAGCCCTTGGGCACATCCGTCACCACAAAGTTCTTCACCCCGCGGCGATACAGCTCGGGAATATAATTGTGACCGTCGTTGCGCGCAGACTTGAGCGCAAAGAAGAGGGTTTCCTCGGGGAAACAGAGTGAACGACTATCGGTCAGGATAAAACCGATATTGGTATCATTGTCCCCATAGCGACGCGCACCTATCAGTGTGGTTACCTTTTCAATAGTATATGTCATTGTCTTCTTGTTTATAAAAAATATTTCTCTTCAAATTTCCTTTTCTTCTCCTCCGTCTTGGCGAGAAACTGCCTGGTTGCCTCGCTGTCGGGGTCGAAGGGGCGGTGGGCAAGGGCTTCCCTGATGGGTTTCCATTCGGCAAGAAACTGCTCTGCCTGCTTGCCGAAGTATGTCTGTCGAAACCTCTGCCAGATGTATTCCACAGCCTGTTCGCTCGGGTGGAGCATGTCTTCCCTGTAGAAGCGGTAGTCGCGAAGCTCGTCGTTCACAATCTCGTAGGCGGGGAAATAGCTCACCACTCCCGGGTTCTGCCTCACCACCTTGTCGGCGGCAAGCATGAGGGTGGCCTTTGAGAGCTGGCTGCCGTGGAAGCCATACTTGGCGTAGCGGATGGGGCTTACGGTGATGATGACCTTCAAGTCGTGCATCCCGTCAGCGGAGTCCTTCAGCAGGTCGATGGCCCGTTGCAGATATTCCGCACATTCATCCACAGAGAGCTCCCGCTCTTCGAAAAGGCGTTGCGGACGTTTCATGCAGTTATCCACAATCTCGCCCGTTTCCTTCAGGATATAGACGTGGTTGGTGCCGAGAGTGAAGACGGCCACCCGTGGATGCACATCCAGACTTTTCTCCACCGTATGGAGGATGCTCGCCGGGTTGTACATCACGCCGAAGGGGTTCACCGTGGCGGGAAACTGGTTCTCCACGAATCGCCTGCCCAGGTTGTCGGCGAAGCAACTGCCCACGAAGAGCATCCGCTCCGCCGGCCCTATCTCGAAGTCGGCCTTCGGAATCTCTATTTCTGTTCGAAACAGCATTTGTCTTAACTCCTTAACTCCTTTGTGACGATAAAAAAACAACTTGGTACAGAGAGGGCGCTGTACACATCTCGCCCCGAGTGGTACAGCGAGGGCGCTGTACACATCTCGCTTGAGTGGTACAGCGAGGGCGCTGTACCTCCTACAGTTACCCCTACGTGCCAGAAAAGGCAATCATAGGAGGTACGGCGCCCCCGCCGTACCACTCAGGGCAAGGAATTCCCCCGCCGTACCACTCGGGGCAAGGAATTCCCCCGCCGTACACTCTGGCAATGATTTGCAGCTGCGCCCATGAGAAATGTACCAACTTATTTTTTATCATTACTTAACTCCTTTATTTCGTTTCCACTCCACTCCTACACCTATAATAATGATAAGCAGGAGAACGCCGTAGGCCACGTAGGCGATGGTCTCGGTAGTCTTCAACGACTTGGGATGGAAGTCGAGCACCACCTTGTGGGTGCCGGGTTTCACGTTGAGGGCACGGAGGATGTAATCCACACGCCCCAACTCGGCAGACTGTCCGTCGATGGTGGCCGTCCAGCCGGGATAGTAAATCTCGGAGAAGACGATGACACCGCCCTTGCTCGATTTCACCTCGTAGGTGAGGTTGTTGGGCTTGTATTGCGTCATCTTCACCACGGAAGTGTCGTCCTGCTTCACGCTCTGTGCCAACTGGTCCTTAAACTTGGCATCGGCCACAGCCACATGGCGCAGGTTCACCTTGCCCACGCCGTCGATTTCCTCATTGGCATTGGCCACATACTTCACCTCATCCACAAACCAAGCGTTGCCATAGGCGTAGGGGTTCTGCACGGGGACGGTCTGTCCGGCCTGCAGAGGCATGATGAAATACTTGGTGTTGAGCATGTTCAGCACGGGGAAGAGGCTGTCGCCGTTCACCTTGGTCATGTCGCCGCCAGCCTCGGCAACGGCCTTCATCGTCTTCTGCATCTCGGGCGAGATATGGGCGTCTATCATTTCCTGATAGCGGCGCAACTTGGCCGGATGGTATCCGCCCACACTCTTATGATAATAAGAAGTCTCGTTCTCGTTGAAGGTGTTGGATGAGAAATTCAGCACGCGGTAGTCGAGCGACTTGTCCTGGCAGATAATCTTGTCGGTCTCGGTCATCTGCTGCGGAGCGTCGCGCTCCATCTTGTCCACAAACATGTCGTCGTAGAGGTAACGCTTGTTCACCATCCACATGTCCACCAGACAGAGCACGGCAATGCCGGCTATCATAAACTCGGCGCCGAGCTTCTTGAACTTATAGAGCATCAGGAAGGCGAAGCCCACGAGGATGATCCAGAACGAACGCCAGCAGTCGGAAGTAAAGATACCCTTTCGTATCTCCGTGAGGTTGCTGATGATAGGCCCCTGGTACTCGGCGGGCAACTGCTGCAATGCCTGGATTTCCTGGCCGGATACGAAATCGGAGAAGAATACGCCCGGCATGATGGCGAAGAGCAGGCAGAAGCCTGCCGTCAAAGCGAGACTCGCATACACGAACTTCATCTTCTTGGCCAAGATTTCCGGCTCGTCCACCAATTTCTTCAGAGCCATCATTGCCAGCAAAGGAATGGTAAACTCGGCGATGACGAGGATAGACGCCACCGTTCGGAACTTGGCGTACATCGGCACATAGTCGAGGAAGAAATCGGTAAACGGCATGAAGTTCCTGCCCCATGAGAGCAGGATGCTGAGCACGGTGGCTGCGAGCAGCGCCCACTTCATCGGTCCCTTCACGATGAAGAGGCCGAGGATGAAGAGCATCATCACGAAAGCTCCCACATAAACGGGGCCGCTCGTGCCGGGCTGGTTGCCCCAGTACTGGCCGAGCTGCTGGTAGATCTGCACAAAGTTGGGGTCGGCCTTCTCCATCGCCTTCTCGTTCTGTGCGAGTGGCACGCTGGCTCCGCCCTTGGTGTTGGGCACAAGGAGCGTCCATGTCTCGTCGATGCCGTAGCTCCACTGGGTGATATAGTCGCGGTCCAGTCCGCTGCTGGTCTGGTTGGCCGAGTTTTTCTTCACCAGTTCGCTCTTGCCGCGCATCGTCTCCTGCCCGTACTGCCAGGTGTGGTAGAGGTTGGAGAGGTTGAGCGAGATGCCGATGAGGGCACCCATCACGCATACCGCCGTGGCCTTGCCGAAGTTGGCAAGCTGCTTCTTGCGGATGGCATCGGCCAAGAAGGCGATGATCATGAAGAAGATGACGAAGAGGAAGTAATAGGTCATCTGCACGTGGTTGGCATTCACCTCGAAGGCCGAGAAGATGGCCGTAAGGAGCAATCCCTTCAGATACTTGCCCCGATAGGCCAGCACCACGCCCGCTATCATCGGCGGCAGATAGGCCAGGGCCCACACCTTCCAGATGTGTCCGGCGGCGATGATGATAAAGAAATAGGACGAGAACGCCCAGATGATGCTGCCCAGCGCCGCCAGGGATTGCCGGAAGTCGAAGGCGCGCAAGAGGATATAGAATCCCAGCAGGTAGACAAACACATACCACACGTAGTCGGGCAACCACAGGTGGTAGACGTTGGTGAGCTGCGTGAGTACCTTGCCGCTGTCGTAAGAGGGCGACATCTGGTAGGTAGGCATACCGCCAAACACGGAGTTGGTCCAGCGAGTGGTCTCGCCAGTCTGCTGCTGAAACAGCTCCTTCTCGTGTCCGATTCCCTTGCCTGCTGCAGAGTCGTGACGGAAGAGGATTCGTCCGTCCAGGTCGGCAGGCATGAAGTAGGCGAAGGAGATGACTGCAAACAAAATCACTGCCAGAATATCCAGCAGATACTTCTTCAAAAATTTCATGTCTTGTATAAACGTTTATAATTTGGATGCAAAGGTAAGCAGAAATCGAGAAATCACAAAATATTTGCAGGCAAAGTTACGATTATTTTAGTTTTCGCGGATGCCAAAACCTTCATTTGTCATATTTCTCCTTCCATTTTTGATAGAGGGAATAGAGCTGGGCTGGCTTGTCGTTGTACCAGGCATAGCCATTCCTGCGCTCGGGGCCGATTTCGGAAAGGTCGCGGCGGAGAATGCCATCGCGGTCGCATACAAACGGTTTGCACTCCTCCAGGTCGTAATAACGCGCCCATAGGGGCGAGGCCGTACTGTCTTTCACCAGAAAGGTGTTGCGCTCCGGCGTTCCCTTCTTGCCGGTATGCTCTACTCTCACCCCGGTCAGTTTGTTCGCGTCAAACCACTGCATGGCTCCTTTCACGGCCTGCTTGATTCGTTGCGACGGATTCTTTACTTTCATCAGCAGCTTCACTATATCGGCACTCTCGGCCGAACTGTAAGAGGGAAGCTCGTAGGCACGGGCCTTGGCGGGGGCCAGGGTCACATGGTCGTGCTGCTGGCACCATACGGTAAGCTTGCCGTCTTTTTTGATTTGGCAATTCAATATACACTCCACGCCCTTGTCAAAAGCCGTCTTGGCCTTCTTCCGCAGCTCTTCTGTCGTAATGTCTCCCTCAAAAGGCGCTTTCTGCAGATACACATCACGAAGCACATTCAGGGTGTTCACCATGGCGTCGTCATTGAAAGTGATGTGGGGCTGGTAGTCGCGCATCTTGGGCCAGAACTGCGGCCAGCCGCCGTTGTCATACTGCCCGCTGAGCAGATACTCCACTCCCTTGCAGAAGGCTTCCTTGTATTTCACAGTTCCCGTGGCTTGGTAGAGACGGGCCAGGTAGAACATCTGCATATTGGTGGCATCGTTGTCGGTGGTAGAGTCGTCGAGGCGCGATTTTTCGCCCTTCACCTTCGCCACCTCTGCGTCGGTCATCGGCCTCACCATGTCGATGTTCTTGGGCCATCCCCCCGTCACCCTTTGGTAAACGAGCAGCTGGTCGCCAATGCGCCTGGCCTCCTCCGTCTGGAAGAAAGCCTTGTCTTTCTCCCTCAGCACTTGCTTGTAACTGTTCTGCGCCTGGATGGGCAGGCTAGCGCCCAGTGCCAAGACCATTATAGTAAAAGCCGTAAGTTTTTGTAATCTGTTCATACCGTAAATGTTTGTTTTAGATGATGCAAATATACGGCAAATAAGCGAAACCGCCAAGTTTTTGGGAGGATTTAACAAATATAGGGATTTTCCTACCAACTGTTAGGGACACTCCATGGCGTGAGGCCGAAAATAAAGCATACCTTTGCAGCGGAAATCAAAACTATAAGATTATGAAAAGAACAGCATTCATCATGATGGCTTTCGCGCTGACAGCATTGCCATCCACGGCACAGAACTATAGGAACAGCAAATACTACAACCCGCGGACGGGACATCTCGACTATCGTCACAACAACAACAGTTCCTATCGCAATTTTAGCGATGTGTATTTCGGCTTCCGCATCGGCCCTGCCTTCTCCCACGTCAGCTCCGACGACTCCCGGCTCGACGGAGGCGAATGGAAGACGGGGCTCAACGTGGGCGTAGTGGCCGGCATTCCCCTCACCTATCAATACCCCCTCTATCTGGAGACCGGACTCTCCTATATAGAAAAAGGCGGAAAGAAAGACCAGACCTCGGGCAAGAAGATGACCTACAGCCTCAACTATCTGGAGATTCCTGTGGTGCTGAAATACAAGTACAATGTAGACAATCATTTCTCCATCCAGCCGCAGGTGGGCGGATACTTTGCCGCCGGTGTGGGAGGCAAAATCAAGAACTACGGCGACCGCGACGTGCAAAGCTCCTTCAACAAGGAAAACTTCCAGCGCTTCGACGGCGGTCTGCGGTTTGGCTGCGGCATCGGCTACGACATGTTCTATGCAGACGTAACCTACGACCTCGGCCTGGCCAACGTCTGCCACGACACCTTCGACACCTCTAGAAACGGTTCGCTGCAAGTCAACTTCGGCGTAAACTTCTAAGTGACGGATAAGAACTACTTGGTACAGCGAGGGCGCTGTACAAATCTCGCCCCGAGTGGTACACGCTGTACAAATCTCGCCCCGAGTGGTACACGCTGTACAAATCTCGCCCCGAGTGGTACACGCTGTACAAATCTCGCCCCGAGTGGTACACGCTGTACAAATCTCGCCCCGAGTGGTACAGCGAGGGCGCTGTACCTCCTACAGTTACCATTATTTGCCCCAAAAGGCATTCATAGGAGGTACGGCGCCCCCGCCGTACCACTCAGGCAAGAATTTCCCCCGCCGTACCACTCAGGCAAGAATTTCCCCCGCCGTACCACTCAGGCAAGAATTTCCCCCGCCGTACCACTCAGGCAAGGATTTCCCCCGCCGTACCACTTAGGGCAAGGCATTTCCCCATCTATTCACAAAATATAGGTGGGGAAATGCTTTTTTTATGGGATTAATTTCGTAACTTTGCAGCCAAAATCAGAAATAAAACCCAATTATGAGAATAGGAATCATCGTTGCGATGGACAAGGAGTTCACGCAACTCAAGACTTTATTGACAGAATCACAGACCGAACGCAAGAACTTCAAGGACTTCGTGATTGGCAAGATTGGCGACAACGAGGTAGTGATGCAGCAGTGCGGCATCGGCAAGGTGAACAGTGCCGTCGGAGCCGTGGAAATGATAGACAACTACCACCCCGACCTGGTCATCTCGTCGGGCGTGGCCGGCGGTGCCGACATCAACCTCAACGTAACGGAGGTGGTCGTAGCCACCAACTGCGTCTATCACGACGCCTATTGCGGCGACGAATGCGAGTACGGCCAGATACTGGGAATGCCCGCCACCTTCAAGACTCCCAAGGAATATGTGGAGAAGGCCCTCGCCATCAATGCCCTGCCCGCCAACAAGCACCCGAAGATTCACGCCGGCCAGATTGTGAGCGGCGAGTGGTTTGTAGACAGCAAGGAGAAGATGCGCAGCATCCTGGAGCACTTTCCCCAGGCAATGGCCGTAGACATGGAGAGCTGCAGCATCGCCCAAACCTGCCACATCTACAAGACCCCCTTCATCTCCTTCCGCATCATCAGCGACGTGCCGCTGAAGGACACCAAGGCCCAACAGTACTTCGACTTCTGGGCCAAGATGGCCGAAGGCTCGTTCAATGTCACCAAGGCGTTTCTGGAGAGCCTTTGAAAGTGAAGAACGAAGAGTGAAGAACGAAGAGTGAAGAACGAAGAGTGAAGAACGAAGAGTGAAGAACGAAGAGTGAAGAACGAAGAGTGAAGAACGAAGAGTGAAGAACGAAGAGTGAAGAATCCAATTGCAAAGGCTATTGTCCCTTAACTTCTCTAACTTCCCTTAACTTCTTTAACTTCCAAAAAACTCCCTTAACTTCTTTAACTTCCAAAAAACTCCCTTAACTTCTTTAACTTCCAAAAAACTCCCTTAACTCCTTTAACTCCCCCCAAAAAATAAACATTAAGAAAATGAACAAGATTCCAAGTTTCACCATCAATCACAACAAGCTGCTCCGCGGCATCTACGTAAGCCGCAAGGACGAAGTGGGCGGCGAAGTAGTAACCACCTTCGACATCCGCATGAAGGTGCCCAACCAGGAGCCCTGTCTCCACAACGGTGCCATCCACACCATCGAGCACCTTGCCGCCACCTATCTTCGCAACGACGAGGAGTGGAAAGACCGCATCGTCTACTGGGGCCCCATGGGCTGCCTCACGGGCAACTATCTCCTGATGCGCGGCGACTACGAGAGCAAGGACATCGTGGAGCTGATGAAGCGCACCTTTGCCTTCATCGCCAACTACGAGGGCGAGATTCCCGGCCAGGCAGCCAAAGACTGCGGCAACTACCTGCTCCACGACCTGCCCATGGCCAAGTATGAGTCGAAGAAATATCTCGAAGAGGTGCTGAACGTCATCAAGGAAGAGAATCTCATCTATCCGACGCAAGACTAAGCCTACCAATTGGCCGTAATCTCCAACACCTCTCCCGGCTTGGTCTCCACATCATACAGGGCCAGGTTGGGACGCTCCGACACATCGTAGGAAGGCTGCTCCACATATTCCGTCGTGCGGTCTCGCTTGTAGGTAGCCTTCATAGAATACACGTAGAACAACGGGTTGGGGTTTTCGCCCTGCGCCTTGCACAGCTTTCGGGTAGCACACTTGATGGGGGCAGCGGTATGCAGGCGGAGATTGCCGCCGAGCGTAGAACGGATCTTTGCCGAAACCAACTGATGGTCTTTCCACTTCATCTCCTCGACAACGAAACCGCCGATGCAGCGCAAGCCCTTCACCTCGCCGTCTTTCCAATCGCTGGGGATGGCTGGCAGAAGGTTTACGAATCCGTCATGGCTCTGTACCATCATCTCCGCAATACCGGCCGTGCAACCGAAGTTGCCGTCAATCTGGAATGGCGGATGCGCATCGAAGAAGTTGGGATAGGTGCCGCCACCCTGTCCCTTTACGATGGTATCGGGCACATAGGTCAGCTGATTCTTGATGAGCTTGTAGGCATGGTCGCCGTCAAGGGTGCGGGCCCACTGGCAAACCTTCCACCCCATGCTCCATCCTGTAGACGGGTCGCCGCGCTGGATGAGCGAGGTCTTCACTGCCTCGAAAGCCATAGGCGTGCGATAGGGAGAAATCAGCGTGCCGGGATAGAAGCCCCAGAGATGGGAGATATGGCGGTGATGGTCGCGCGGATTGTCCCAGTCGTCGGCCCATTCCTGCATCTGTCCGTACTGGCCGATGCGCATGGGCATGATTTGGGCGCGCAGAGCCTGCAAGGTATCGGCAAAGGCCTTGTCCTTGTCCAGTATCTCCGATGCCTTCATCGTAGCCGTGAAGAGATAGGTTACGAGCTGGTTGTCCATGGCGATGCCCGCATTGAAGTTGGCATTTCTGCCTTGCGGCTTGTTCTCGGGAGATACCGACGGTGCCACCACCTTATAGCCGTTTCTCGGGTCGGTAACGAGGAAGTCGACGAAAAACTCCGAGGCTCCCTTCAGATAAGGATACACTTTCTTCAGATAATTGGTGTCGCCATTGTAGAGGTAATGTCCCCACAATGCCTGGCAAAACCAGGCGTTAGACATAGGCCAACCGCCGCTGTAGGGATAGTCTACAGCACCCGTCATACGCCAAAGGTCGGTGTTGTGGTGAACCACCCAGCCGCGGCATCCATACATCTCCCATGCAGTCTTCTTTCCTTTCTCAGCTAGCTCCCCTACCATCTTCACCAGAGGTTCCTCGGTCTCGGGCAGGTTGACGATGTCGCACGGCCAGTAGTTCATCTCCGTATTGATGTTGACGGTGTAACGGCAAAGCCAGGCGGGGTTCAGCTTCTCGTTCCAGATGCCCTGGAGATTGGTGGGCTGTGTGCCGGGCTGAGAAGAAGAGATGAGCAGGTATCTGCCAAACTGGAAGTAGAGTTCCACAAACTGGAGGTCGTCGCTGTCCCTGAATCGTTTCAGGCGCTCGTCGGTGGGAAGAGACGCATACTTGTTCTCCCCCAGGTTCAGACCGACGCGGTCGAACTGCTCGTGATATTTGGCCATGTGCCGTCTCTTCGCCTCGTCGTATGGACGCACATTCTTCATATAGTTGGCGATGCGCTGGGCAGGGTCGGCCGAAATATCCTTGTAGTTGTTGAAGTTGGTCGCCATCGCCAGGTATACGATCACCTCATCGGCATTGCTTATCTGCAGGGCGTTGCCTGCCTGCGTCATCTTGCCGCCATGGTTCACCACCTTGGCGTTCACCACGAAGTTCACCTTGCCCGGCACCTTAGGGGCTGCTTCCAGCGTAGTGCCTTTCAGCGTCAAGGTGTTTCCGTCTTTTACCTCTTGGGTCGTTTCTACCTCTGCCGGGTAAGAGAGGGAAGCCTTGAAAGACAGCTTGCCTTTCTTGTTTGCAGAATACCTCACTATCAAGAGTTGGTCGGTGAAGGAAGTGAAAGCCTCTTCCTTGTATTCCACATTGCCTATATTATAAGTAACCGTAGAGAGGGCGTTGGCCAAGTCGAGGCTGCGGCGCAGATTGGCAACCTTTCGCTTGCCTGCGAAGTCAATATGCAGGTTGCCTGCCGGTTGGTAGGCAGCACCACGTCCCAGCTCTTTGGCAGAAATCATGTCGGTCTTGGCCAGTTCCTCGGCCTCCTTGTTCTTTCCGGCAAAGATGAGTTCGCGTATCTTGCCAAGACTCTGCTTCATCTTGCTGTTGTAGTTATCGTAGGGCGACCCCTTTGAGACTGTTTCCTCGTTGAGCTGGAAAATCTCGTGGTTGGGATTTCCATACACCATTGCTCCGATACGGCCATTGCCCAGGGGCAAGGCATCGTTCCAGTTGTTTGCAGGAGCATTGTACCATAGCTTCAGGTTGTTCGCCATCAAGGGTGAGAACACCAAGAAGGCGCATACTGCCAATAATATTCGTTTCATGATTTTGTTTTATGTTTTTAATTGTTTGTTCGTTTAAACACTGCAAAAGTAGGGTAAATACTTACTTTAAACGTGGAAAATACAGCAAAATAGATGGAATATTTTGCAAATACAGAAAAAAGTAGTAATTTTGCCACAAATAAAGAAAGTATAAGCTAATGAAAAAGATTTACCTAATCCTTTTATTACTCTGCTTCATGTTTCATTTTGAAGCATACATCTATTCACAAACGCCAGAACCTAAGTTCTACCAAAAGACATTTGACCAAAGCAATGGTCTCCCAGAGAATACCATCAATTGCATTCTGCAAGATAAGTTTGGATATATTTGGGTATCGACATGGGATGGACTTGCTCGATATGACGGCAACGAGTTTACCCATTTCAAATCCACCCCATCAGACAAGAGTTGTTTGCTCCCAAGCAACAGAATCAGTTGGATTACCGAAAGTTCTTATAGTGATATTTGGTGTATTGTCAACCAAAAAGTATATTTATTTCGTAGGAGCAACCTTCAGTTTGAAGAAGTTTGCCCCCACGAACAACTACATCCCATTCGCCACATCACTCCTCAAGCCAACCACAAGAGTTGGCTTGTGTCACAAGACGGAACGGCATACGAGGTATCAGATGCCAACCCGAAAAAAGCTCTAAGAAAGTTTAAGGTAAACTTGGATTCGGAAGATGTTGCCGTCTATAAAGCCTCCACAAGAGACTTTGCCTTCTTTGCCGACACCCATGGCAACATCAAGTATCGCAACTTATATACCCATGAAATTGGTTATGCCCAAAAAGAGCCTGACGCAAACTTGATTTATGGTATCTGTAAATATCGAAACAATAGCATTTTAGTTAGCACCGACCATGGAGCTTACGTCTATGAGACACCAACTAAGTTCTACCCACTGCCAGGATGGGGAAAACAACACATGAGAAACATATGCGTTGACAAACAAGGCAATATCTGGCTTGCAAACTACCCTGGACTTACAGAACTTTGCCCCATCAAAGAGATTATAACCCCCAACAAGATAGCCGTCGAACAAAAAGACGAATTTATCAGAGCTTTATACCAAGACAAGGAAAAAAGAACTTGGATTGCAGACAAGAACAACTTTGTCCGCATCGTTCAGGGTGACAAGACATTCTATCTATCCCCTAATGGTCATCTGACCGAGAGCCGTATAGCTTTCGGTTGCCACATCTATTGTATATACGAAGACCATCTTAACAACATCTGGCTTGGAGCCAAAAAAGGAGGGCTATACTGCCTAATCCCCTCAGCAGGGAAATTTGATATAACCCACTATGCTGCCACCAACAACCATTATGGTCTCAACTGTCCAACCATCTATGCCATCACAGAAGATGCACAGCACAACCTTTGGTTGGGCACCCACGGCGGAGGTATCAATAAGGTGGTCTTTGACCGGAAAGGCAACGTCAAGTTCTTGAACTCCCAAAACACGTTCAAGAACTATCCCACTGGATGTGAAAAAGTAAGATGCTTCTACAGCATGAAAAACGGAATCATGTTGGTAGGAACAACGAATGGACTCCTATCCTTCTCAACCAAGGAAAAATCACCTACATTTTTCCTGAACCAGCAGAAGGCAGACAAGCAATCCATGAGGGGCAACGATGTCATGCAGATTGCAGCCAGCCCAAAAGGCGAGATTTACTTGGCAAACTTTGGAGGCGGTGTCAACATCATCACTAGCCAAGAACTTCTGAGCCACAACCTTACATTCAAACAAGTCTCAACACTCACGGGCTTAACTTCAGATGCCTGCCTGTCCATCGCTTTTGATGATCAAGGCAACCTTTGGGCTATCAGTGAAATGGCACTTTCCAAATATAGTGCCAACCATACCATCACCAACTTCTCCATCCGAGATTTTGGAGACAACTTCATCTTCTCTGAAGTGCAACCCATCTGTGTAAATGGCAAGATGTTGGTGGGTACAACGCAAGGACTACTAACTTTTTCCCCAGAAAAGTTGAAAAAGAGTTCTTTCTCTCCATCCGTAGTCATCAGCCATATCTTTGTGGAGGGAAAAGAAAAACTACAAGATTTCAACATCAAGCCATCATTGGTGCTAGAGAAAGACGAGCGCAACCTCATCGTCCACTTCTCGACCTTGGACTACAACCGAAGTACTCCTATCCTATATAAATATAAGGTGGAAGGACTGGATGATGTCTGGAACATTGTCAAGAATGCCTCGCTCAACCTTGCCAACATACCAGCAGGGAAATACACTCTAGAAGTCACCTCCACCAATGGAGACGGTATGTGGAATTGCCCTATCAAGAAACTATCCATAGAAGTAAAGCCTAAGTTCAGCGAGACACTTTTCGCTAAAGTCTTGTACGCTGTTTTGCTGATAGCCTTTGGATTCTTCATCTATTTCATCGCCACCTATATCTATAGACTACGAGCCCAAATAGAGGAAGTACAACTCGCCACCAATGAGAAAATAGAGAAAATCTCACAAAGAATACATGAGCTAATGGGCAACAAGGCCTCCTTGGAGGACTTACATACAGACGTAGCCGACAAGATCATCGACAAGCAACGTGAGTTTACCGACAAACTCATGGCCTACATGAACCAAAACATAGAGCGTTCAGAACTTCAAGTCGGGGACATCGCCACCCACATGGGAATGAGCAAAACGCTGCTATATACCAAGACCAAAGAAGCACTCAACTGTACGCCTCTTGCTCTCATCAACGACCTTCGCATCAAGCGAGCCGTCAAACTATTGGAATCGGGATACAATGTATCTTCCGTAGCCTATTCATGCGGTTTCTCCGACCCTCATTACTTTAGCAGATGCTTCAAGAAAGCAATGGGATGTTCGCCTTCAGAATATAACCACAAGAAAGAGGAATAACATCAAAAAGGTGTGCCATAATCACTATGACACACCTTAACTTTTTACTAATCTACCAAATCACCGCGAATTGAACATGAATTAAATTGGTGTCGCCAAACTTTCCCACGCCATTTTTCACCCCAAAAAGGAAAATAAGGAGCCGTTTACTTGGCGGTTTCGGAAAGAATCATTACCTTTGTGGGGAAATATTCACAAACCGGCATCGGAAAGTATGGAACATGGAAAAAGATCCGCGGAGGAGAGCAGCTTCGGATAGCAAGGAAATGTATCTTTCCCCCTATTAAATCGACAACAT
>CAVGLH010000012.1:0-33902 GCA_963630065.1 Bacteroides fragilis
TTTTTTATCTTTACAAGCCCTTTTTTACCCTTTTTTCTTTTGCTTTTTGAATATTTTATCGTACTTTTGCACGTAAATCAATCAAACAATCAAGATGAAATCAAACAACATGACATTCTATACCTTATTAAATGTAATAGGAACCATCTGTTTATGGATGATGACGACGGCATTTGCGCAAGCCGCCATAAGACTAGACGGCCACAGACTCTCCGTCAAGGACGGACTCTCATGCAACACTGTCAACGACATCACACAGGACAGCAAGGGATTCATCTGGCTCGCCACTGCCAACGGCATCAGCCGATACGACGGATACCAGTTCGTCAACTTCTCCAAGCTCAGCGAAAAATCACCCAACAATATCTCCATCGCACAACTCGTCAACGACAAGTCCCACTCACTCGTCTGGGGCTACAACTCCAGCAGTATCCTCTGCTGCTACGACCTGGAGAAAGGACATTTCTCGGAATACAACGACCCCAAGGCCGCATCCCTCCAGAGAAACAGATTCAAGGGAAGCCAAGGCGTCTGGCTCTTCTCCGCCGATTTCGGCGTGAGACATATCAACTACAGCCAGGGACAGTTCCACTACACCGACTATACCGTGAAAAACGGCAAGATAGTCGGCGACAGACAGCTGCAACTGGCCGAGGACGCAAATCACAACGTTTGGATAGCCTCAGACAAGGGACTCAACCTCGTGGCCCCCAACGGCAAGAGCCGAACCCTGATCAGCCGCAAGCACGTTGTCACCATGACCTGCGAGGGCAACACCATCGCCATCCTCACCAGCGACGGCGATGCCTACCTCTTCGACTCCACCGGAAAAATCACCCGCAAGAGCCATCTGCCATCCGCCATGGGCCACGTAGAAAAGTCGAGGGCCTCCTTCTTCTGGCAAGGCGACTGGTACGTCTTCACCCGTCAGGAGACCTATGCCATGAATCTGAAGACCGGCACCTTCCGCAAGCCCGAGATGCAGATTCCCAACGCCATGGACAAGACTCCGCTCAAATCCTTCCACTTCCTCTTCGACAAACAAGGCAACGCCTACCTCATCGGCAAGAAGACCAAGCTATACAGGAAATTCCACCTGCTCGACGACAAGGCCTACATCAACGCCCGCGACAAGAACTTCACCGCAGCCGAAGACATTCATGGCAAGGTATGGATTAGCAGCTACGGTAACGGACTCTTCGTCTACAACCCCAAGTACGACACCCTGCAGCATTTCTCGGCCCACGACGAGCGTCCCCTCTTCCACTCCAACTTCCTGCTCAACCTCTACATCGACCGCAGCGGCTGCATCTGGTGCTGCACGGGAGACGGCATCTACTGTTTCCGGGAAACAAAGGAGCTGGAGTCGGAGCATATCCAGATTGAGCCTGGAGGACAGCGAGAGTGGAGCAACTTCGTGCGCCACATCAGCCTTGTGGGCGACAGCCACCTCATGGTGAGCACCCGCGCCAACAACACCTACGACTACAACCTGAAGACCCGCAAGGCCACCCTCGCCCTGCAGACCAACGCCTGCGTATACTGCTACGGCGTAGACCCCAAGGGCCGCAGATGGATAGGCACCAAGGGCGAAGGCATCTATATCGACGGTATCCGATACTCCAAGTATGACAAAGACCACACCGCTCCCAGCTCCAGCTTTTACGACGTGGCCTTCGACAGCAGAGGCCGAGCCTGGCTCGCCACCTGGGGCAACGGTGTACTCCTCACCACCCAAGAGGAAGGCAAGGAAGGAAGAAAATTCGATACCTTCCTAGTCGAAAACGGCAAGGAAGCCCAGATACACGACCTGGTGATGGACACCAAGGGACGCTTATGGTTTTGCACCAACAACGGTCTGGCCATGGTAGACACCCACTCGCCACGCATCACAGAGAAGTCGTTCGCCCGGTTCAACGAGGAGAACGGACTCCTGCCCATCGGCGAGATAGACTGCGGACTGATGGCCCACGACGGCACACTCTGGCTCGCCACTACCACTGGCATCATCAGATGCACCTACGACGAGAAAGGCCGCAAGTTGGGCTACAAACTGTACAACACGGCCAGCGGACTCGCCGTGAACACCACCCGTTCGCTGGCCGAAGACCGCTACGGCAACATTTGGATAGGCACCGAGGAGGGCATCGCATGGCTCGACACCAAGACCAGCGTGTTCCGTTCCTTCCAGCCTGGAAGCAGCATCCAGGGCAACAACTTCACGGAAAACTGCGCCGTCAGCCTGCCCGACGGACGCATCATGATGGGCGTGGCCAACGGTCTGCTGGCCATCACCCCCATGCGCAGCGGCAAGGAACACAGAAGAGAAATGAGAGTGGCCGTAACCGACCTCACCATCAACGGCCTTTCCGTGCTCAATGAGGAGACCGCCCTGCCACTGGAACAGGCTCTCAGCTACACCCGCGAGATAAGTCTGCCCGCCGACAAGAACTCCATCACCGTGTATTTCTCCAACTTCGACTACTCGCACATCAAGAACGCCATGTACCAATACCGCATGGAGGGCATAGACAAAGACTGGCGACCCACCACAAGCATCAATCACGCCGAGTTCAGCGAGCTCTCACCAGGCCACTACACCCTCTATGTGCGCACCCGAACGGGCGACAACACCTGGAGCCAGCCCACAACCTTCAGCATCACCATCCGCCAGCCCTGGTACAATACCTGGTGGGCTTGGTGCATCTACCTGATTGTGACTGGCGTCCTGGGCACTTTCTTCTACCGTTCATGGCGACGTAACTTCGAGCTCCACCACCAGATGGAGATGGAGAAGCAGATGGCCGAATTCCGCATCGACTTCTTCACCCACATCTCCCACGAGTTCCGCACGCCCCTGGCCATCATCCAGGGCGCAGTAGAGAAGATGGTGGACAAGGGAGAGGGCTACGCCTCCAGGAATACCATCAACACCCTAGTAAGAGGCACAAAACGACTGCAGAGGCTCATCAACCAACTGATGGAATTCCGCAAGATAACCAGCGGCAACATGAAACTGCGTGTGGAGCGAGGCGACATCGTGGGCTTCATCCGCACCATCTACAACGACATCTACACCATCGGCCGACAGAAAGACATCAGCATGAGCTTCACCCCCTGGGTAGCCAGCCACGAGATGCTCTTCGACCCCGAGAAGGTGGAGACCATCGTATACAACCTGCTGAGCAACGCCGTGAAGTACACCCCCGACAAGGGCACCATCAGCGTGAGACTGGGCCTGGAAGACGGCGTGTTCACACTCTGCGTGGAAGACAGCGGCCCTGGCATCAACTCCGATCGCGAGGCCGACCTCTTCAAGCCCTTCATGCACGGCTATGCCTCGAAGGGAGGCATGGGCATCGGCCTCTACACCGCACGCCAGATGGCTGAAATCCACAAGGGAACCGTCACCTACCAGCGGCCGGCCCATCTGGGCGGCAGCCTCTTCCGCCTGTCCCTGCCCGGCGACGACAGCGCCTACCAGCCCGAAGACATCGCAGAGCAGAAGGCCCTGCAGACTGCATCCGACAGCAGGGATGAAATAGACCTTCTCGTTAAGGAGATGACCCCGCAGGCCATCAACGACATCACCATCATGGTGATAGAGGACGACCCCGACATGATGGAGCAAATCAAGCAAGAGTTGTCGGTCTACTTCAAGGTGGAAGCCTTCATGGACGGCAAGGCCGGCTATGAGAACATCCGCCGCATCAAGCCCGCCCTCTTGGTATGCGACATCATGCTGCCAGGCATGAGCGGCTACGAGATAGTGACCAGTATGAAGGCCGACCCTGACACTCAGGACATCCCCGTAATCATGCTCACTGCCTTCGACGATGCCAAGCACATTCTGAAAGCCTACAAGAGTTTTGTGGACGACTATATGGTGAAGCCCTGCAACTTCAAGCTGCTCATCGCCCGCGCCCTGCAGTTTGTGGCTTCCGATGCCAAGGCCCGCGACAGGAAGAAGAAGCAGGTGGCAGCCGAACAACCGCAGCAGCCGGCCACCCCGCAGGAGTCTTCCGCCCCCGCCGAGCCCACCATCCTGATGTCTACACTCGACAAGAAGTTCAAGGACAAGCTGGAGGCCATCGTGGCCCAGCACATCAGCGACTCCACCTTCAACGTAGACCGCCTGGCCGAGCTTCTCAACCTGGGGCGCACCACCGTCTACAACCGCACGAAGTCCATCCTGGGCATCTCCCCCAACATGTACATCCAAAACGAGCGCCTCCGCATCGCCGCCAGTCTCTTGCTGGAGGGCGAGTATACAGTGGGCGAGATCAGCGATAAGGTTGGCTTCTCCGACTCCACCTATTTCTACAAGTGCTTCAAGAGCAAGTATGGCGTGGCTCCGAGCCGTTATGGGAAGTAGCAGGGAGGAAGTTAATATGCAAAAAAATAGCTTGGCAAAGAAATCTGCCAAGCTATTTTTGTGTATTTAAAACTGCATGATTACCAGCCGGGGTTCTGCTCCCACTTGGTGCCATACTTCTCGTGCTTCTGCATCACGCTCGTAGGGATTGGGAAGAGATACATCTTGTCGTCCCACTGGCGGGTCACGGTCTCGCGGGTGTAAGTGAAGGAGCCGTCGGCGTTCTTTGTAATCTTCATCTCCTGGATGTTCTTGAAGTACTTGTCGGCCTCCTTCCAGCGGCGTACGTCCCAGAAACGATGGCCCTCGAAAGCCAGCTCCACCATACGCTCGTTCTGATACTTCTTCCACCACTCGTCGTTGCTCAGAGTGGTTGGGAAGTTGGGCATTCCGGCACGCTTGCGCACGATGTTGACGGCATCGTCGGCCGACATCACAAACTCGGCGCTCGTGGCCGTGGCACTGCCCAGATACTTGTAGAGGGCCTCGGCATAGTTGAGGTAGAACTCACCCATACGATAGGTCACGTAGGTGTGGTAGTCGCCCTGGTTCTTCGTCTTCGAAGTGAGGTCGATATTGCCGTGGAGTAGCTTCTTCAGATAATAGCCCGTGGTGGTAGCACCGATGTTAGGCTCGGCATTCACGCCACCATAATAGGTCTGCAGGGCAGCCTTCTTATAGTTGGCAGCCGTGGGCCATACGTCACCGTTCTTGGCGATAGTCAGCTCAAAGCGAGGGTCGCGGCCTGTGTAGGGTTTCTTCTCGTCGTAGCCGCTGCCAGCCTCGTTGATTCCCTTGCCCGTGGCCTTCATCTCATAGGCATCCACCATATTCTGCGAAGGGCAGTTCATGCCCGAGGCTGAGTAGTTGGCCTTCGCCTTGTCGATGCCGAAGGGATAGTTGTAGCTCTCCACCATGTTGTCCTTGGCGTCGGTGGAAGAAATCTTGGCGCCGTAGATGCGGCGGCCGAAGATGATCTCGCACTTCTTGTCGGCGTCCTTGTAGTTGGTGGTCGACCAGAGGTCGGCATACTTGGCGGCAAGTTTCATGCCCCTGGCGTCGCATTGGTCGAGCAGCTCCTTGGTGTAGAGGGCGGCCTGATGGTAGCGCTCCTTGTCGCCCGAAGGATTGAAGAGTGGGCTGGCCCAGTAGAGGGCGGCACGGGCCTTCAGAGCTCTCACGGCAAGACTGTTGGCGCGGCCATCCTCGGCTGTGCTCAAGGCCATACTACCCAGGTCGGAATAGTCGGCGATGATGCTGTCCTTGATGGCCTCGCACTCGTCGATGATGAACTGGAACACCTCGTCAGATGTCTTGCGCGGCTGGTTGTTGACGTCGGCTGCGGCCATTTCTGGGTCGAGGATGGGCACTCCGCCATACTGGCGCACGAGGTTGAAGTAGAAGTAGGCGCGCCAGAAGCGGGCCTCCCACTTATAGTTCTCGTAGCGGTACATCTGCTGCTTGTAGTCGGCGTTGAGCTGCAGGTCGGAGAACTTCAGGTCTTGGAAGTCCTTCAGCACCACGTTGCAGGTCTTGATACCCTTGTACATGTTGGTCCAGAGCGAGCCCTGGGCATTGGATGGGCTCCAGCTGCCGTTGTAGAAGGTCTCGATGCTGGTGCCCGTCACAGAGTATACGCTCTCGTCGGTGGCAGAGGCCAGCATGGCTCCGCTGTAATTCTGGCCGTAGTCGTAGTCGGCGTAATTGTAGATGTCGGTCATGAAGCCGCCTACCTTCTCGAAGGTCTGGGTCACGTAGTCCTTGTCCTTGATCACGGTCTCGTTGTAGTCCATCTTGTCGCTGCAAGAGGCCAGCACCATGAGTCCGAGAAGACCATATATTGCTTTATTTGTTTTCATTGTTGTACTTCTTTTTTAGAATCGTTAGAATGTTACTGACAAACCTGCCACGATGCTGCGTGTAAGCGGACTTGTGGCTCCGTATGATTCGGGGTCGCTCACGTCGAGGTGGTCTATACTGAACAAGTCCACACCACGCACATAGAGCTTGGCTGCGCTCAGGCATCCCGTCTTGGCGAGCAGCGACTTGGGGAAGTGGTAGTACACCTCGATATTGCGGAGCTTGAAGAACGAGCGGTCGAACATCCAGATGGTGTTCGTGTTGAAGTTGTTGGCGTTGCTGGCCGAACTGAGTGCAGGGTACTTGGCTGTCTCGGCGGTCTCCGGGGTCCAGCGGTTGTCGTAGTAGTACTGCGAGATAGTGGTGTTGCCCACCAGCGGCTTGTACATACTTTTGGTGGTCAGTACGCCAGTGTAGCGACCCGTACCCTGGAACATGGCATCGATGCCGAGTCCCTTCCACTCCACTCCGAGATGGAGGTTGTAGTAGATTTCCGGAGCCACTGTAGAGTAGCCGATGGCCGTCTTGTCGTTGGTATCAATCTGGCCGTCGCCGTTCACGTCCTCATACTTGATGTCGCCGGGGCGAGGAGTGCTGCCCAGCAATTGCGGTTTGGAGTTGTCGATGTCGGCCTGATCCTTGAAGAATCCGATGGCCTTGTAGCCGTAGAGCTGGTTTACGCGGTGGCCCGTGGTACGCAGGTTGTCGTAGAGCACGGGAGCCTCATCCTGCTCCTTGATTTGGCTGCGGTAGTAGTCGAAGTTGCCGCCGATGTTGAACTTCCAGTCGCCCACCTGCTTGTTGTAGTCGAGGCTGGCTTCCCATCCCCAGCTGTCCACGATGCCGTCGCCCTCGTAGGGAGCGTCAACGCCCAGCTCAGAAGAATACTTGCCGTCAGTAGACACCCAGATATTGGAGCGGCGCTGGTAGAAACCGTCAAAGCTGAAGTCGAGTCCGCCCAGCAGGGTGGCGTCCACGCCGACATTGAATTTGGCAGCCTTCTCATGGGTCAGATTGGCAGTGGAAATTCCGTCGAGATAGGTGCGGCCGAAGTCGCTGGCGAATCCGCTGTTGAAGGGATAGGTTCCGCCCGTGGTGGCGTATTGCTGCCTGTAGTACATCCAGCCGCTGGAAGGCAACACGTCCATCTGGATGATGCCGTAGGAGGCGCGGAGCTTGAGGAAGTCGAGCCACTTGGCATCCTGCAGGAACTTCTCCTTGGAGAGAACCCAGGCTGCCGAAACGGTGGGCGACAAGGCCCACTTGCTGCCGGGGGCCAGACGGTTGGACCCAGCGTCGACCAATGCGAAGTCGAGGAAGTAGCGGTCCATCAGGCCGTAGTGGGTGTACCAGGAGAGGGTCTGACGATAAATCGTGCTGTTGACCGAGTATTCGTCGCTGAACTCATACTCGTATTTCAGCTGGGTGTAGATGCTATGGGCACCGAAGATGTTCTTATAGTCGGCACTGGCATCGAAGTGCAGGCGGCGGCTGAAGCTGTTGGTTTCGATGTCGGCCCCGAGGTCGCTCTCTTTACCTCCCGTATAGGCCTTGCCTTCCTGCGGCTCTCCGTCAACCCAGTCGGCCACCGTGGGGCTGCCGTATACGTAGGTCTTACTGTAGTTCTCGTAGATGTTGGAGAAATGGTCGTAGCCGATGCGTCCCTGCACGCCCAATCCCTTCAGCAAGGCGGGGAGTTCCTGGCGCAGGGTGAGGTCGGTGTAGATGCCGCGGCTATGGTTACGGCTGTAGCCTGCGTCCATCGACTGGGCCACGGGGTTGGAGGTACCTGCCCACACGGAGTTGCCGCCCCACTTGCCGTCGGCCTGCTTCACGGCATAGGCTGCCGAGGGAAGGGTGTATACCATATCCCAGAGGCTGGCGGTGTTGCCGGGTGCGTTGGACTCGGCGAGCACACCGAGCAGGTTCACCTTCATCTTGGTGTTGGGCGAGAGGTCCATGTCCATGTTTATGCGCAGGTTGCCCTTCACATACTTGTTGTTGGTGGAGTAGCCCTCGTGGTAGTCGGGATTCTTCACAAATCCGTTGTTATACTGCAAGTCGATGAGCGAGTAGTATCTGAACTTCTCGCCACCACCCATGAAGGATGCGTTGAGCATATTGGTGACGCTATGGTTGCGGAAGGTCTCGTCCACCCAGTTCACATTGGGATAGTAGTAGGGATACTTGCCGCTGCCAAAGGCATCCACTTCCTCCTGGCTGTAGCGAGGGTCGAGGCCGTCGTTGGCGTAAGCCTCGTTCATGGCCTTGGCGTAGGTCTGTGCGTTCACAAACTTGGGCTTGTGGGCCAAGAAATTGATGGAGTGGTCGAGGTTGATCTTGATCTCCTTCGAGTTGTACTTGCCTCGCTTGGTGGTGATGAGCACCACACCATTGGCGCCTTTGTAGCCGTAGAGGGCTGTGGCTGCGGCATCCTTCAGCACCGACACGCTCTCCACCTCCTCGGCAGAGATATACTGGATGTCGCGCTCGATGCCGTCTACCACGAAGAGGGGTGTGTTGCTGGAGAGGGTCTGCAGACCGCGCACGTAGAACGTGGGGTTGATGCCGGCATAGTTGCCCGAGTTCTGCAGGGAGATGAGTCCCGATCCCTCGCCCAGGATGGAGTTGCCAATATTCTTGGCGCTTCGCTTGTTGGTGCTCTCGCTGGTGATGACCGACACGGCTGCCGTAGACTGCTCGCGAGAGAAGTTCGCATTGGCTCCCACGTCGATGCTCTGTGCGGCGTATCGGCCCGGGGCAATGGAGTCTATTTTGATTTGTGCTGATGCTGGCAGGCTCAGGAGAGCCATCGCCACGAGAACAGCATTCTTGTTATTTTTCATTGAGTTTACTTTTTTATTATGTAACTTTATCAAGTTGACAATTCTCGGCCTAGGATTTTACCATCCGGGGTTCTGTACTACGTAGCCCTGGAGCACCTGGGTCTGCGGGAAGGCGAAGAGATACCATTTCACGTCGAAGCCGTTCCACCAAGCACGGGCGCCCGTGGTGATAGGAAGTCGCTCGTAAGTGAAATGTGAAGGCTCATACCATGCGTCGTCGTCCTTGGTATACTTGGCCTTGTTGGTTTTCGCGTCCTTGGCCGTTTTGTCGCCGTTGTACCACTGGTCGGTGGAAACTTCCCATTCGCCTTTGGCATTCTTCACCATGCGGTGGATCACGAGGCGGTGGAGGGTGCGGCTGAAGAGGTCGGCTCTCTTATAGCGCTTCATGTCGAAGAAACGGGTATTCTCGAAACCGAGTTCACAGGCACGCTCGCGGAGCAGCTCTTCCAGAAGGTTCTCCTTGTTGGAGGCAAGGTTCTCCGTGGGGTTACACTCTGCCAAGCCCTTCAGGCCCACGCGGGCTCTCACCTTGTCGATGTATTCCAGGGCCTTGGTGTTGTTGCCGTCGGCCTGGAGCAAAGCCTCCGCATAGATGAGGTAGATGTCGGCCAGGCGCATCTCCACCCAGTGACATTTCTCGCGCTCGTAGGCTTGTCCCGTCACACCGTCAGCGATGTACTTGTTGTGGAAATAGCCGGTGGCGAAGCAGCCTGTGCAGGTGGCGGGACCTTGGCCGGCATTGGTGCCACCCACATACAGTTCCACGTTCTGGCCCGACGACTTGCCGTCGCCCACGTTCACTTTGTCGCGCTGTCCGTTTACGGTCACAGTCTCATAGAGGCGAGGGTCGCGGGTATAGGTCACGTTCTGTAGTTCCTGCTTGCCATACTTGCGGGTGCCCTTGATAAACATATGGTCGAGCTCGCCAGCCTCCTCGGTCTTCTCCCAGTCGAAGGGGGTTCCGTCGGCCCAGGGGAACATTTCCACATATTCCTGCGTGGGGCAATAGGCTAAACGATCGTTGGTACGCAGGTAATAACGGGCAGCCCAACAATACTTCGAGTTGTGATTGTTGTCGGTTACACGGGTTTCGAAGATTACCTCGGGGCTGGCCTGGCTGATGTAGGCGTAGCGGTAAGCGAAGCGGTAGGCCTCCATGCTCTTGGCTGTGGGTTCCACGAGATGGTAGGGGTCGCCGTTGCTGGCGTTCTCGTTGAGGAAGTCCTCGCAGGCTTTCTTACACTGGGTCCAGAGTTCCTGCTTCTTGCCTCCCATCCACACGAGGCTGTCCTGACTGGTGCTCTCCATCGTATAGGTGCCGCGGTAGTAGGGCTGGTCGTCGTTGAACAATGGAGAGGCAGCAAACTGTAGCACGCGGCACTTCATGGCCATGGCGGCTGCCTTGGTCCAGTGGCCCTTCATGGAACTCACATCGTCGTCGGAATAGGCGAACGGCATGGCCCCGGAGTTGATGGCCTCGTCATAGAGACCTACGATGAAATTGAGGGTGGCCTCCACAGAGGAGCGCTTCAGGTCGGGGGTGTCGCCCTTCACCATGTTGTAGGTGCGCTTCACCAGCGGCAGACCACCATACATGCGAAACAGGTTGAAGTAGGAGGAGGCTATCAGGCACTTGGCCTCAGCCACATACTGCTTCTTGGTGGCCTCGTCCATATCGGGCACCCTGTCGATGTTTTCTATCAGCAGGTAGCAGGCACGAACAATCTGCCAGATGTTCTCGTTGTCGTAGCCATACACGGGGTTGGTGATGGCCGCCGTCAGCATGTCGTTGTAGAAATACGTATAGAGTCCCACCTTAGCGGTGGGCATGTGCCAGCAGTCGGAGAGGCCCTCTATCTGGCCGCTGAAGTAGCTGTGGGAATTGCCGTCGCTCGCCTTGTATGGAAGACCGTAGTACTGCTTACCGTAGATAGAGGTCAAGAACTGCTGGGCGTACTCGGCGCTGTTGAAGACCGTGTCGATGGTGGCATCGCCTCCAGGAGTCTTTTCGATAAAGGAATCACCAAACTTGATTTGCTCGGTGCAGGCCGTCATAGCTGAGCCCACCACCATGGCAATCACGATTCCTCTTAATATGTTATCTCTTTTCATTGTTGAGTCTATTTATATTATAATGTATAATTGCCCTAGAATCCCACCTTAAGAGATACCATGTAGGTACGCTGCAAGGGATAAGAGGGGGATGTGGTGGCACGTGCCTCGGGGTCGCCCCAGATGTACGGGGTGAAGGTGAGGAGGTTGTAGCCGCTCAAGGCCAGCTGCAACTGGGTCATGCCGATGCGCTTCATGAAGGGAGCTTTGAAGTCGTAGGAAATCTGCAGCGTCTTCAGGCGCAAGTACTTGGCATCCTTCTCGTAGAGAGTCGAAGTGGCGTAGTTGTTGTCGTAGGCATCCCAGGATGCGCGTGGATATTCGGCGTCCTGAGAGGGGTTGCTGGCCGTCCAGGAGTTCTCTACGATATACTTCAGCAAACCGCCCTCCGTGCGACTGGTCTTGTTGTAGAAAGGCATGCGGAACACGCCGTCCAACATACGGCTCACATTCCAGGCACCCGTCCACTGGGTGTTCAGCGACCAGCCCTTGTAGCTGAATCCGAAGTTGATACCGATCATATACTCGGGGTCGTCGGTGTAGCCCAAGTCGCGGGTCATATCATTTTGGTCGATCTTGCCGTCGTGGTTCAGGTCTACGTAGACAGCGTCGCCCGGCTGGATGTTGTCAACCAATTGCGTTGGGAAGTCGTAGCCGAAGGTCTGCTTGTAGAGCGCAGGAGTATTCTCGTCGTAGTAGCGCCAGAACTGATACTGCTTGCGGGCTCCCAAGCGGTGTCCCTCTGCCATCTGGTAGGCGTTGGGCTGCACGGTCTCTCCGTTGTGGATCACCTCGTTTTGGTTGTAGGAGAGGTTGGCTCCCACCCAGTATCTGAAGTTCTTGCCTATCTTGTCCTGCCACTTCAAGGATGCCTCCCATCCCCAGCTGTCCACCACGCCGTCGTTGGTGTAGGGCATGTTGTAGCCGATGATGCTGGGCACGTTGTAGTCGATCATCATGATGTTGGTACGGTGCTCCTTGTAGTAGTCGAACGTGCCGCGAAGACGGTCTTTCAGGAAGTTGATGTCGAAACCGTAGTCCTGTTTCGTGGCACGCTCCCAGGTGATGTCGGCGTTGTGGAGGGACCCCTCGTAGGCTCCATTCCACACGGTGGTGTTGTTCACACCGAAGATGTAACCATAGCCGCTGCGCGTAGGCACGCCGGTAGCGTTCACAGTATAGGGGTCGGGAGTGTAGAGGAAGCGATTTCCGCTCAGGTTGGCGTTACCCACCATACCATAGCTGGCGCGCAGCTTCAGGAAGCTCACCACGTCGGTGAGAGGCTTGAAGAAAGGCTCGTCGCTCACCACCCATCCCACAGACATGGCAGGGAAGGTGCCGTAGCGCTTGCCCGGGGCGAAGTTCTCCGAACCGTTGTAACCGATGTTGAACTCGGCCATGTAGCGGTTGTTCCAGTCGTAGGTGACACGGCCTACCATACCCACCTGGCGATGGGGCACATTGGTATAGGTGCTGGGATAATAGCTGCTGTCCTGGTTGTAGAGCAGGATGGCGCCCACGTTGTGCAGACCGAACGAGCGGTTGTAGTTGAAGGCGGCCTCGAAATACCAGTAGCGTGCTCTGCTCACCTTCTCGCTGTACTTCAGCTGCTCCTCGTTGCCGTATTTCTTATAGAGGTAGGTGCCGTCGGCCTGCTTCACCGGAGTGTAAGTGGCCTTGGAGGCATAGGCGTTCTTGCTGATTGCGTAGGTACCGTTGTAGGAGGCCTTCACCTTAAAAAGAAGTCCCTTGGTGACGAAGTCGAGTTTCTGCTTCAACTGGAGGTCGAAGTTGAGCTTGTTGTTGGAGGTCTTCATGAAACCGCCGCTCACGCTCTGGTTGCCGAAATAGGTGATTCCGCTGCCGCCTACGAAGGGGAGCTGGTCGGTGCCGCAGTCGGTATACTTGGTTTCGGTGGCGATGTAGCGGCCGTCGATGATACCGGGGCTGGAGAATGGGGTGGCCTGATAGGCCTCGTTGATCAAGCCCGACGAACCCTGGCCAGAGTAGGGCTTGCTGGCGTTGTCCACCTTTCCTGCCAGGTTGAAGGAGATGGTGGTAGTCTTGGTCACGTCAAGGTCGAGGTTGGCGCGATAGTTGAAACTATGGTATTGGTAGCCGAAGTCGTAGTTCTGGCCGAACTCCTTGAACAGTCCGCCCTGGGTGTAATATCCCACATTAACAAAATAGCGTGCCGTCTTGGTACCGCCGCTGATGTTGAGGTTGTGCTTGCTCTGCAGGGTAGACTTCTTCATGATATACTCCGCCCACTTCATGCTGGGGAAGCGGATGGGGTCGCTGCCGTCCTTGAACTTCTGCACCACGTTGTCGCTGAACTGTGGTGTAAGCGAATTGCCGCTCGCATCGTGGGAGTTGAGACGCATCTGGTTGTGGAAGGTGGCGTACTCATAACTGTCGGCCTGCTCCACCATCTTGGTCGGGGTCAAGATACCCCAAGAGGTAGAACCGCTAATCTTTGTCTTGCCTTCCTGTCCGCGCTTGGTGGTAATCAAGATAACACCGTTGGCACCACGCACACCAAATACGGCCGTGGCGGAAGCATCCTTCAATACGGTGATGCTCTCGATTTCCTCGGGGTCTACATCGCTCATGCTTCGCTCCACACCGTCCACCTGAACCAGAGGGTCGGCACTGTTGAACGAAGCCTTACCACGCACGAACACGCTGGCAGCGTCGCTTCCCGGCTCGCCGGAATACTGCACCGTGGTAACACCCGAGAGCTGACCACCGAGCACATTGTTCACACTTCCCACAGGGGTGCGTACCAAGTCCTCGCTCTTGATGCTGGAGAGGGCGCCGGTCACGGTCACCTTCTTCTGTACGCCATAGGCCACCACCTCGACAGCCTTCAGCGAAGTGGCCTCGTCTTTCAGGGTCACCTGCATTCCGTTCTTGGCCTCCACTTCCTGGGTTACACAACCCACGTAGCTGATGCGGAGCTTCGTACCGGGCTTCACATTAAGGGAAAAGTGTCCGTCGAAGTCGGTCACCGTGCCCTGGGTGGCATTCTGCCCCATAATCACGACGCTGGCTCCGATAACGGGCTCCCCGTTACTGTCCAGGATGGTACCTTTCAAAGTACCCGTCTGCTGAACTACTGCCGTACTTGCCTTAGCAGTACCTGCCCCCCCATAAAGCGGGGCAAGCAACAATGCCGTGCAAAACAAAGTTGCAGGCAAAGCTGAACTTTTCATAAATAGCTTGTTGTCCATTTGTTTATTCAAAACGTTAAATTTTTAACTTTACTATTCTCGTTATTTGGCTAAACTTGTTAGAAAAGGTTATTCACGCTGCAAAAGTAATCACTTCCTATCAATTTATCATTAAAAAATTGTTCACAATTATAGAAAATAATACAATTCTCCTGTTTTTCAGACATTTCCACACTTTTTAAGTTCTTTTATAATTGCATAGTAAGGTATAGTCAGTTTTTTTACTTACTTTTGCAAAAGCGAACACAAAACAAAACCAAATAGATACAAAAACAAAATGCAGACAAGCATATACTTACTGGCAACAGAAAGAGACGCAGAATGGGGACTCACCATCAGCACCGTGGGACGAGAAAATATCGCCCCCGGTGACGACTATCCCACCAAAGGGCACGCCGACGGCTATTTCTTCGACCTGCAGAAAGGACGCACGCTCGACGAATACCAGCTCCTCTACCAGCCCGAGGGCGAGGGCATCTTCCACTCCGCCCACATCCCCGAGACCAAGATCAAGGCTGGTGACATGTTTCTCCTCTTCCCCGGAGAATGGCACAGCTACCATCCCCTCGACAACAAGGGATGGAAAAGCTACTGGATAGGATTCAAGGGCAGAAACATCGACGACCGGGTGAAGGCCGGATTCCTCACGCCCGAGAAGCCCATCTACCACGTGGGCTTCAGCAACGAGATCATCGGCCTCTACGAAGAGGCCTACAAGACGGCCAAGGAGGAGGCTGCCTACGCCCAGCAGACCATGGCGGGCATCGTGAACCACCTCATCGGGAAGATGTACTCCCTGCAACGCAACATCATCCTGGGCAAGGACTCCAAGCACGTGGACATCATCAACAAGGCGCGACAGCGCATCCGAGAGTCGCTCGAAGACACACTTACCATCCAGCAGATAGCCCTGGAACTGGGCATCAGCTACTCTTCCTTCCGCAAGCTCTTCAAGGAGCACACGGGATTCGCCCCCGCCCTCTACCAGCAGACGCTCAAACTACAGAGGGCCAAGGAGTTACTATCCACCACCGACTGCAGCATCAAGGAAATCGCCTATAGGCTCAACTTCGAGTCGCCCGACTATTTCTCCTCCAAGTTCAAGACCCAGACGGGCATGAAGCCATCAGACTTCAGAAACATTACGAGGTAGGCAGACAAATCACCTTTTTTCCGCACTCCTATCATAATAAGATGAGGGATAGAAGCTATCAAAAGCCTATCCCTCATTTTATCATATCACATTAAGAGCTATTATTCACTAATTGACCGTAATTTTCATTCCACCCTTTGCCGTACGAACAATGTAAACACCTGAAGCAAGTCCACGGCTCTTCAGGTCACTAACCAAAGTTGACAGCGATGTCTCCAAGCTTGTCAACTTAAATCCACCTAATGTATAAACATCAGCCTTGAAAGAACCTGCCCCCAGACCAATCTCGTTAATACCGGTAGAAGTTGTTACATAGACAACACCTTCAGAAAGGAATCTCGATGTATCCCAGCCCAAGCCTTCAGGAAGTTCTTGCAAATCAAAGGTTGGATTGCCTGTAATTTGACCTGCACAATCTATAACCCGAACACACTCACCGGCAGCAGGAGTCCAAAGTTTACTGTTGTATGTCACATAGATAGTACCATTCAGATCCGCATTGCCGCTCACCTTCAAGTAAGCCCATGCTTCACTTGAAGCCCCAGTATAAGGATTCGTATAAATTGAATCCGGTCTGTTCTTGTTGACATAGATGCTAGACCCTTGATTAGCATTCAAGTTCTTCAAGATGCTGATGACACCGACATTGGTTGTTTGCGAAGTAGGCAGATTGGTACCTGCACGCAAGATACCACCTGAAGACAAGTTGGCACCATACACACAACCTGCACCACGAAGTTCTCCTTCACCTTGTACATAAAGGATGGTAGGAGACGTCATGGAAGAGGTGGCAGCAGTCTTGTTCAACTTCACTGCGCCTTCAATAATCTTAAGAGACTTGGCGTTGGCAAGCACACCCTCGCTAGAGATTGTCCAAACACCCGTACCATTTTTGATGACATTGCTACCATTGATAGAACCCTTGAACTCAAAGTTAACATTCTTGCCACCGATTGTCAAGGTGTTGGCAGCCTGGCCATAGTAACCTCCATTGCTTACGTAGCCAGTACCTGTCAATGCTCCGATAGCAAAATTCTTACCATTGAAATACAGAGGAGTATCCTTAGTAAAACGAGCGTCCACATTCAAAGTTGCCAAAGGAATACCATAACTGTTATAGAAGTCAAACACTGGCTCATAAGCGTTCTTGTTACCTCGCATGGCATTGATTGTTCCTGCAAACTTACTCCAATCACCCTTGAATGGGCAACGAACCCAAGTACCATAGATTGTAATCGTTCCTTCACCGGTCAACTTACCAGTATAGTCGCATCGGCCATCAGGATACCAAATACCAGTTTTATCTTTTGGTACTTCTATATTCACATTATCCGTAAAATCGCCATAGATGCTATTACTTGCCTGAAGGACGACGTTACTACCATTCAAGACCACAGTCCTGTTAGCGAAGTGAGCATCCTGGAAGTCATATACCGTACCTTGATTGATATAAAGTTTATCATAATCTGCCGTACAGTTCAGTTGCAGTGTGCCAGTGCCTGTCTTATAGAGGTCACGATTAGAGCCAGTATTAGTCTTCTGGATACCACCATTCAATATCAAGGTACCTGTAGTATTCAAGATTCCGCCGCCTTCTCCTAAAAGGATCGGATGGGAAGCAGTCATAACTGTCGTGGTCTTCAGCGTACCATTGTTCTTGATAGTAATACCATTGCTTGCATCACCAAGAGAACCATAAGTTACGCCATCTTTATTGGCCAACAAGGTTGGAACCAATGTACCTCCATCAATGGTAGTACCAGCCGAATACTTATTGGTATTCTTGATGTTAACAGTACCTTTGCCCTCTACAGAGAGAGAGATGTCTCCCTCTATGGAACCATCACCAGAAAGAGTATAAGTCTTGTTGTTATTCTTGAAGACTACACTGCCCGGTGTAACATTTTCTGTCAGCTTTACATTTGTATTGGTAGCGTCATCATTGAAGATGACATTATCACCTGTAACGAAATGCTTATCAGAAGAAGCAAAGTTCTCTGATACCATCAAGTCCCAAACAGAACCATTGGCTCCAGTCCAAGCACATTCCTCGCTTGCACGTGTGTCGCTCACTGTCAAGGTTATCTTACCGTCAGCATATGCCAAGGTGAATTTATGACCGGCAAGCCCCTCTATCTGTACATTGGCTATATCGCCCGCCAGTTCACCTATCTCCGCCAAGGTGTAAGTACCAGCCCCCAATGATGACGTAAACTCAAACACAGGGGCATCATACTCAGGACCATTTTCCCAAGTCTTCTTCTCGATGCTCATCTTGGAAGCGATAAGTTTATCGACATTGCCATCCTTCGCATCGAACACGACACGAGATCCAAAACCGAGTTCAAGAGAAGAAGTTGTCAATGTGCCCACATTGTCTTTTCCTCCAGGACGAATCACCGAGCCATATTCTGCCTTGATTCCAGCCTTGAAATTACCACCATTAGAACTCAACTCAGCAAAACGATTCAACCAAACGGGACTATTCTCCATCGTACCATCAAACTGCAAGGTACCAGCCCAGACATCAGTCTTTCCAGTATAAGTCTCTGTTACATTAGGAAGAAC
Organism: Bacteroides fragilis; assembly: GCA_963630065.1. Taxonomy (GTDB): domain Bacteria; phylum Bacteroidota; class Bacteroidia; order Bacteroidales; family Bacteroidaceae; genus Prevotella; species Prevotella fragilis_A. The sequence continues at coordinate 18,151 of CAVGLH010000012.1, forward strand.
CAAAGTTCCATCTCCCTGCTTAACCAAACGAGTACTTCCTGTAAAGGCACCTCCCGTCAAGGTATGGGTATAATAGCTATACTTTATCTCTGTGTCCTTAGTCGTACATTCGCTAGCGGCAGAGCCTTGCACCCATGAAGGGGCATTGTCTGTGAAGATGGCAGGAGAAGCCCCATTGGCCACAGACACTGTCACGTCATTTGTGGCATCAAGCAAGGCATGCTTGCCATCAAGGTCTGCACCAATGGCAGAAGAAACCTCCGTACGGCCCGTCGTTGTGAGTGGCGGAGGGGCCATGGTGATTCCTTCCAACTCACCCAAGAAGTAAGAAGCATGAGGTGGTTGGTTATAGCCACATGGCTGCCAAACCATCGCATTACGATACTGGTGGTCGTACCAAAGGGAATAGTTGCGCCATTCAGTAGGAGTGGTCGTAGTATAAATACGGATATTGTTGTCGGCTGTTCGCTCTATCACTTCCTCTCGCCAGTCACCAAACACATCACCCTGATAACACGGGGTCGCCTTGGTACCATTGTTGGAATAAACACCCGAGAATGTGCTAATCGTCCCCTGTCCAGGCTTAGACACCGTTGTATTGTCGAAGCACTCTTCTTGTAAATCGCCGTCCCAATAGATGCGGAAATTCATTCCAAGCCCACTAGTATTGACACTCGCATGATCATTGGTAACCAAGGAGATTGGCGTATCATGCGCTCCATTACCTACTGCACCAGGAATGTCATTATAGAAGTTACCAGCCAAAGCGCGACCGGCATCATTGGTATCTGTCAAACGATAGAAAATCTTACTCGTCGTTGCATCACGATAGTTGTTGGCAGGGCTATCCTCGTTACAAGCGAACACTTCCTGTCCATGGTGATAAGGATTGAAGTTGCCCACATGCTGGGCATCGCCATGGCCCAATCCTGTAGTAGAGAGGCCCTTTCCATTGTCGTCGATGACCATGGATCCCCATACTATCTCGTCACGACCATCCCAATCCACATCTGCAATAGTATAGTTATGGTAGCCTTGTCCATACCAAGGAGAGCCAGCCTGATTGTTCGTCCATTTCCAGCGAACGGTCAAGGCATGAGTACTTGGATCGACATCGTATGCGATAAACTTATGACGAGTATAGATACCTCGTCCCAAGAATATGCTAGGATGTTTGCCGTCGAGATATGGCGCACCGAAGAAATACTTGCTGGAGCGATGGCCATATCCGTCGCCCCAAGCCTTGCTCAAGTCGGTCTCACCATCCTCCAATCGCTTCAACGGGAAGTCGATACACTGGTAGGGCTTGCCCGTAGCACCCTCGCAATACCAAAGGAATTCTTTGCCATAATGGGTGAACCATTCCACGGAGCCAGAAGCCTTAGGCGTGCGATAGTTGGTCCAGGATGTTCCGTTCTTGCCATCTGCGCCAATCGTATATGTAGAACCATCGGCCAAGTGGACGGTCGACCCTTCCTCCAGTCGCATCACGACCTCGGCCTTGCCATCCATATCCCAGTCATAGCCCACGATGTTCTGCTCATTGTTTTGGAAGTCGCCCATGTTAGGGCCACAGTTCACCCACCAAAGCACGGTGCCGTCTTGCTTCAGGCAAGCGAGCATGGAATATTCCTTGGTCTCCACACCGTTGATGGTAGGACCATTCTTGGGATAAAGCTGCGCATTTTCCTGAGAGTTGTCAAACTTCATGAGGATTTCCAACTCGCCGTCGCCATCCACGTCTGCACAACAAGCATCGTTAGGAACATAAGTAGACTTCAACTCTGCAGGATACTGAATTTTTATCTCCTTATAGTTCTGCTCGAAAACCGAAGCCACCTTGGAGGCTTCCTGCTCCACTCCGTTGACCACAGCCTTCACTGTATAAGTACTGCTCGTAGAGCCTGAAGCATCCGTAAAATTAGAAACATTGAGAGGCTCAGAGTTTACTTTCGTGCCATCCCGATAGAGATTGTACTTCACGTCATAATACTCATCCGCCTGGATGCGCCATGAGCAGTAAACACCGCTCGTGGTTTTCACTGCCACCAAGCCACGGTCTAGCTTGTCGGTGAACCTCTGGGCGTTGGCACCCAGACAGACCAACATAGCCAAAGCTGAAGATGTAAGTAGTCGTTTGTTCATTTATGATAGGTTTATGAAATTGTTTTTGTTTATAAGTCGGGGCAAAATTACGCATAAATATTGACCCATCGTCCATAAAAAATGATTAATTACTATATTATTTGGGATTGTCGCCCATAAGAAATGAAAAAGGGTGCATTCCTGCACCCGCTATTATTGACGAAACATGACGAAAGAAGAATACAAGAGAAATCATGGGCATCAAAAAATCGGGGCAGAAGCCCGAAAGCCCTGCCCCGATTGGGATATTCTAAATTCTAAAAGGATCTGTATTACTTAATCTGTGCACCAGATGCTGAGAACACCTTGTCACCCTTTACGATAACAAAACCATCCTTTGTAACAACCTTCTTAACAGAAGGAGTTGCTGTCTCAACAGCATTAACACCCTTGATACCAGTAGGAGTAAAGCCCTTATAGGTCATCACCTTCACATCGCAGATAGCGGTGTCATAACGATAGAGATTGAAATTCTCACCTGCTACACATACCGTAGTTTTGTTGCAATCACCCTTGTCAGGACGGTCATAACCACCACGTGTATGAATAATATAGAAGTTTGGCTTGCTTGCATCATCAGAAGTATATTTAGGATCAAGCTGCATTTCTGCATTAGTAACAGCTACGTTATAGTAAACAATACCCTCCAATGGGAAGATACCCCAAGCAGTAGCATCATACTTAGAGTTTGCCAAGAAGTCAGCAGTAGGAGCCAAAGGTGCAAATGCTGTAGTTACAGCATCTGCGTCTGGAACCTGTACATTCCACTTAGCATCAGAAGTACCAATTGCTGTCATATCATAGAATCCAAAGCCCTTCTTTGTTGACTTGTAGCTATCTTTGTCTGCATCAGTACAAGCTGTAGCATTGCCATTCTCATCATAACCATACATCTGGGTAGAGTAGATACGATCCCAGTGTGACTTGTTGGCTGCATCAACAATCTCAGTCACGGTGAAGCCTGCCTTAGATGTCTCACATTCATCCTTTGTCCAAGCATAATCCTTAGTCTCGGCAACTTGATACTCTGCGTTGTTTTCTACAGTAACCGTCTCAGACTGAGAATACCAAGGAGTTGGGTGTGTACCATCATAAGCATAAAGTTCCAAAGAGCCCTTGTCTGTCAAATTAACAATCTCACCAGACATAGCATCTTCTACCTTCTTTACAACATTTCCCGAAGCATCCTTAACAATATAGCAAATTGTCACTGTCGGTGTAAGAAGGGTGTTTGAGTTATCTGCAGTAAGGGTATATTGCTTAGCATAGCCCTCAGACACATTGGTGATTGTTGCTTTTGGCGTTGGCATAGAAACCTCTTCACAGGTCACAGGAACAACAACATCCTCTGAGCGATTAGCGTCATCGTCAGAACGTGTCGTCCACATAGCCAAGTCACCACCTTTAGAACAATAGATAATCTTATGGCCTAAATACTCACCATCACCAGTTTCGAAAGAAGTTTTCTCATCAGCTTCCTCGTAAGACTTTTGATATTCCTCACCATCGCTATAAGCATCGCCCGTCAGGAAATCCTCAGCGTCGCCCAATTGTTTCCAATGCAAAGTCTCACCCTCGGCGAAACTTACATAATAATAGCGAGCTGTACCAGTCAATGCAAACAATTCGGCTGTTGGCTCATTAGCGAATGGACCCTCTGCCTCGTAAGAGAGACCGATGTTAGAAAGTTGATGGGTAGAAGTACCATTCATACTGAAGATAAAGATACCTGCACGGTTCTCCTCACAAACATAATTGTGAACACCAGTCTTCAAAGTATTGCCATCCGCATCCGAGATTGTATAACTAGCAGTCTTGGCATCTGCATTAATAACCACGGCATACTTATATGTCTTCTGACTAGAAACAACAAGAGAGTCCTCTGTTGTCTTGCTCCAATCATTTCTTGCCGTAGGATTTTCATTGATATAAATGGTATAATCCCCATTAGCAGCAGATGGAGCCGCAGCCACTCTCCAACGGAAGAAGTAATCCTCCCCTTCACTGGCATTCCACCAACGATAATTGTGAGTGGAGACACGAGCATCATCCGAAGCACAAGCGTTCACTGGCAGAAGCACAAACTCCATGTCGGAACGAGTTGCCATATTGGACATATTCAAGTCCATGGTGTACTTGTAGGTATGGTTAGGGAGATTGTTGATATCCACCTTAGACCACGCATCCTCGTTCCAGAAATAGTTGAGCATACGTCCACCATTCTTGTTGTTCTTAACCTCCAAATACTCCTTTCCTGGTGTTGAGGCAAAATTACCAGCATCCTGGATTACCCAACCAGAAGCCATCTTGTCTGTAGCTACCTTGAAGAAGTACTTGTCTGCAACCTCAGCTTTTGCCGTCATACTGAACACGGCCAAAAGCATAGCGATAAAAGTAAGCTTTTTCATTGTTTAAGTGTTTTGTTTATAATAAGCGTAAATTAATATTTTGTCACCTACTGCAAATCATCCACCTATCCTTTGGTAGAAAAGTGAAATGATTTGCATCAGGCGTTCAAAATCCAATCAATTCCAACCAGGATTCTGCTCTATAGCTCCTCCCGATTTCATTATCTCAGTCTGATTGAACGGGAAGAGGTTCCACTTGCTCTGCCATTGTCCATCACCACGAGTCACGGCCACTTTGTTATAAGTGAAGGATCCATCCTCATTCTTCGTGATTTCCATGCGATGGATATTCATGAACTTGTCACCATCTTCCATCCAACGACGAACGTCATAAAAACGATGGCCTTCGAAAGCAAGCTCCACACGACGCTCATTCTTGTATTCTTTCCAGAATTCATCATTTGTCATACCAGCCGAGAACGCAGGCATACCCGAGCGAACACGAGTCATGCTGGCCATCTTGGCAGCAGTTTGCAACCCTGAAACGGTAACACTGTGCTTTACGCCTTCGGCATCAGTATATTCCACGACACCACTTGCATCAGCAGCGTTGCCATTGCCCTCAGCCTTAAAGTACTGGTAAAGAGCTTCTGCATAATTCAAGTACATACCACCCATGCGGAAGGTCAACCATCCGTGAGGAGATGTTGTCACAGCCACACCGGAACGAGCACGAAGAATTTGGTTTGGATTGCAGAACTTCTTCAAGTAATAGCCAGTTGTCGTAGCATACGACTTGCCTGCAGCATTACCTGTACGGGAATGGTAACCACCGGTGTATGTCTCGATAGTAGGATGCTCACTGTTGTAAGCTGCCAGGTCATTAGGCCATGCATCCCCATTGAGCACAACAGTCAAGCCAAGACGTGGGTCACGGTTAGCATATGGATTAGTTGCGTCATAAAGAGGACTTGCGTCAATACTCTTTCCATCAGTACACTCGAAAGCATCTACCAAGTCTTGCGTAGGACAGTTACCACCTTGGCCTGAAGAATAGCCTACAGGGAAATTATACCCCTCGAAGGTGTTGGCAGAAGCAGTACGGCGAGCAAAGATGATTTCCTTAGTACTCTGAGCGTTGGAGTAATACTCCGTTCCCCAAAGAGCGTCCAAAGAAGAAGCCAAGCCCAATCCCTTTGCCTCGGCAGCATCTATCAATTCCTTGTTGGCGATGACAGCGGCAGCCCACAAGTCCTTCTTCTCTTGCTCGGTCTTACCCTGGGTAAAGAGAGGCGAAGCATGATAGAGGGCAGCCTGTGCCTTCAGAGCAAGCACCGCATATTTATTGGCGCGACCTGTCTCTGCCTTAGCCAAGATATGATCCTTGTCGCTAGAGTAATCTTCAATGATACTATCCTTGATGCTATCACACTCACTATTGATAAAAGCGAAAATTTCATCAGCACTCGAACGTGGAAGAGCTGTTTCCTCCGAACCAGTCGTATTGTGTTCTTTGAAAGGAACACCACCATACTGGCGAACCAAAGTGAAGTAGAAATAAGCACGTGCCCAACGAGCCTCGTATGTATAGTTCTTGTAGAGATACATCTGCTTCTCATAATCCTTGTTGAGCTTAAACTGGTCAAATGTCATTCCACCCCAGTTGTCAATGACCTCATTACAATAAGTGATACCCTCATAAGCCGAGCTCCAAATGGTCTGGTGTGCATTAGAAGCACTCCAGTTACCATTATAAAAATCCTCAATAGAGTTGCCGTCATGGCTATACTCCGACTCATCCGTTGCGGACGAAAGCATAGCACCCGACAGATTTCCCCAGTCAGTATCAATATCGTTATATATCGAAGTCATCAATCCACCGACATATGTGAACGAACGCTGGATATATTCCTTGTCGTACGCTGTGTATTCATTGTAGTCCATATTGCAAGAAGACAATGCCATCGCAGCCAACGCAAAGCTAAATAATGTTCTATTTAATTTCATAGTTGTAATCACTTTAAAATTAGAATGTTACTGCAGCACCAAGCTGCAAACTTCTTGTGAGAGGCTGTGTGGTGCCGTATGAAGCTGCATCAGCCTTGTCGAGATGATCGGCTGTGAAAAGGTCTGTTCCACGAACATAAACCTTTACCTTATTGATAAATCCAACCTTCTGAAGCAATGCCTGCGGCAAATAATAGTATGCCTCCACATAACGAAGCTTGAGATAGCTACGGTCAAACATGTTGAGAGTACTGTTGACATCATTGTTGGCATTGCTTGTGGCAGAAAGACGCGGGAACTTAGGATTCTCCGTATTACCACGTTCAGCAGACCATGAATTCTCATAGAGATATTGCGACAATGTATTGGTCGCAACAGCTGAACGATACAAACCTGTTGTCGTTTTAAAACCAGTCCATTTGCCCACTCCCTGGAACATTGCATCGATACCGAATCCCTTGTACTCCGCACCGAGATGGAAGTTGTAGTAGAGGTCTGGTGCCGATGTGCTATAACCGATTGCCTGACGGTCGTTGGAGTCTATCTTGTCGTCACCTGTCAAATCTACATACTTCACATCGCCAGGATATGCAGTGGTGAAATTCTGTACAGGATAGCCCAACTGCTTCATCTCATCCGCAGAAATGATACCATCGCCATTGAGGTCATCGCTCTTTTGGAAGAAGCCATTAGCCACATATCCAAATGCCTGACCGTAACGCTTGCCTGTGGAAGAGGTGTTGGCGAAAAGCTGTGGTGCCTCAGCCTGCTCCTCCACGATGGTTTTATTGAGCGTAAGGGATGCACCAACATTAATGGTGAGATCCTTGTTCAGTTTCTTACTGTAGTCGGCAGACACCTCAAATCCCTTAGAATTGATAACGCCCACATTTTCGTAAGGAGCAGTCAAGCCGAATACGCCAGAATAACTACCTGCAGTAGAATACCAGATGTCGTAACGATGCTGGTAATAATAATCTACTGAGAGATTCAAACTGCCAAAGAGAGTTGCGTCGAAGCCCACGTTAAACTTGCTAGACTGCTCATGACCCAAGCTTTGGGTACGTGCCGTTCCCAGGTAAGTATTTCCCCATTGAGTACCCGTATAGGTGGCATCGAAAGGATAAGTGTTGGCATTCATCAGATAGAACTGCTCGTAATATGTCCAAACATTGTCACCAGGAAGCACATCCAATGCCTTGTTACCCCATGAAGCACGCAACTTCAAGAAGTCTATCCATTTCACATCCTTCATGAATTTCTCGTTAGAGATATTCCATGCTGCAGAGACATTTGGAGAGAAAGCCCACTTGCTACCAGGTGCCAAGCGGCTAGAGCCTGACTCTACCAAGGCTACATCGACCAGGTATCTGTTGTCGAAGCCATAGTGGCCGAAGAGAGACACATTGTGACGATAAACAGTTGTGTTCGTTCCTGTCTGGTCATTATACTCATAGTCATACTTCAACTGACCATAGACCTGATGCTTTTCCGCAAAAGTCTTGTCATAGTTAAGAGATACATTCCAGATGCAGCGACGAATCCAAGAGTTGTTATTTGCATCGGTACCCATATTGGAGTCGGAACCTTCTATGGCAGACAGAGAAGCATTACCATCCGTTACCACATCACCACTGTTGGATACCGTATAATATCCATAGCGATAAGTCTTAGAATGATCCTCATAGACGTTAGACCATGTATCATAGCCAACCTGAGCCTGCGCACTCAACCCTTCCGTGATAGAAGACAAGTCTTGTTCCAACTGCAAATCAGCATAAAGTGCACGTTGGTGATTCTTGTAATAAGCAGCACCTTGACTCTGCGCTACAGGATTACTTGTTGTATAAACTGTATTGCCGCCCCATACATCATTAGAAACCTTTACCGGGAAAGCATTTGCGGGCACCTTGTATATCATACTCCAAATATCAGCCTGAGCACCTGGCTGAGATTGTTCTGTGAGCAATCCATACAAATGAGTATGCAACTGAGTCTTAGGTCCCAAGTCGATATCCATGTTGGAGCGCAAGGTTCCACGAGTATATTTATTCTGGGTAGAATAGCCATCATTCTGGAAATTCTTGATGAACCCCTTATTGGTCAGCAACTGAACATTGGTATAATAGCGGAAATTATTGCTACCACCCTTAAACTCTATATCGAAACGGTCATTGTTAGACACATTACGGAAAGTCTCATCAGCCCAATTTACATTAGGATAATACAAAGGATTTGTGCCATTCTTATAAGCGCCAATGACAGCATCGCTATAAATGGCAGAACCACCCTGGTTACGATAAGCCTCGTTCACTGCAGAAGCGTATGTAGCTGCATCAGCCATCTCTGGCTTGTTAGTCAAGAATGAGAACACATGGTCATAAGAGAAAGTGATGGACTTGGTATTATACTTACCATGCTTTGTCGTGACAAGCACAACACCATTTGCACCCTTATAACCATAAAGAGCTGTTGCGGCTGCATCCTTCAGGATTTGAATGCTCTCCACATCCTCAGCCACCACATTCTCAATGGCACGCTCCACTCCATCTACAATAAAAAGAGGTGTGCTACCACTGGAAGTTTGGATGCCACGGATATAGAACGTAGGATTCTGGGCATTGTAGAGACCAGAACCATCAAGACCTACGAGTCCTGAACCAGAGCCCAATATATTGTTACCGATATTACGTGCACCACGCTTGTTGACATCCTTGTTGGCAATGACACTAACTGCCGCCGTAGATTGTTCACGAGAGAACTTACGGTTGGCACCAATATCCACCAACTGATCCTTATATGCCACAGAATCTACGATGTCATGCTGAGCCATTGCCGGCAGGGTAGTACCTGCTAGCAACGTCAACATAAATATATTCTTTGTTTTCATATACGAATTCCTTTAACTTTATTATTCCCAACCTGGGTTTTGTACGAGACCATATTTTTTATTAATCTCTGCCTGTGGCAGTGGGTCAAGCAACCATTTGTGTACCTCCACACTCTTTGGGTCTTTATTCCAAAGATAACGACTGTTGCCAGTAATCTTCTTGATAGAGTTCAAGAAGAACAAAGGTTGTGTAGATGAAGCGTCATTATCTCTATCCATACCAACCCAAGCCTTATGACGGGTTTGGAACACCGTACCCTTCTGAATCAGACGATACTGCATCAGACCATGAAGTTGCTTGGTCATCCAATCTGTTCTCTTGTAACGTACCATATCGAACCAACGGGCATTTGTAAGACCCAACTCACGAACACGCTCGTCGAGAAGCTCCTCTATAAATTCCGTGGTAGTCTCACCATTGTCAAGCGTAACGGTAGCGGTGGCAGCAGCCGCAGCAGTAGCAGCCGAATAGCCTTTCACATTGCGCCAAGTTGAGTTTGTCCAAACTTTAGCCATGGTGGGAAGACCTACACGTGATCGAACCATATCAACCATCTTAACAGCCTTATCCACATCAGGAGCAGAGCGCATCACAAGAGCCTCCGCATACTGGAGATAGAACTCAGGCAAGGACAATGCCACCCACTGAGTAGGATAACGATATGAGTCGGCAGCTTGGTCACCACTATAAACACCAGTTCCCAAGTAATACTTATTGAAGCCATAACCTGTTCCAAACATTGTGTTCTGTTGTGTCAGCACACCCGTACCGCCATCATTGCCATTATACCAAAGTTCCCATGGATAACCTGTCATAGAAGCTGTAGTCCAGTCAAGGTTCAAATTCTGTCCATTCACGATGCACTCCTCATAAAGACGAGGATCACGTGTGAGGGTAGTATTTATCTGACGACCACCAGATGGCACATCGCCGCTGACAAACATCGTATGCAAAGACTTTGCATTACGAGTAATAGCACCCGTCATCTTATTGGTCACGAAGTTTGAGACTGTGTAAGTCACAATGCCAGCAGTATCTGTCTCTGTTGTCATCTCTGGCTCTGTAGCCTGATTCTGATAAGTCTTTTTGGCAGCGTTCTCCCAATTGAAAGGTTCACCGTCATTCCAAGAGAACTTCTCCACATACTCCTGGGTTGGGCAATAAGAATTACGTGGCACATCCTTGGAATACCACTCATGCCATCCATAACGAGCTGTCGTCATCGGGTCATTACCATAAACACGTACAGAATGCAAGATTTCTGTAGAAGCATTCAAGAAATATCCCTTACGGTAAGCTAAACGATAATATGGCACTTTCTTGGCTGTCGTATTGGCTGTCGTTGGAATTTCCGCCTCAACCAAAGAATACTGACCGTTGGCCTGCAAAGCATTATAGAAATCGTCACATGCCTTGGCATAGGCATCCCAACGCTCCTGATATTTTGAAGCGTCTGTGTACATGATGAAAGGCTTAACTTCCTCAGAAGCGCCCTTATAGTATGGCTGGCCATCCTTTGGATTAAGCAAAGGCGATGCCGCAAACTGCAAAACCTTACATTTCAAAGCCATTGCGCCCGCCTTAGTCCAACGTCCATTCATGGTAGCAGGATTAGAAGTAATCCAGGGGAAATCACTTTCGGCTATAGCTTTGTCCAACTCGCCAACCATCCAATCGACACAAGTTTCCACTGAATCGCGCGGGAACTGTCCAGACGTCTCTTCGGTGGTCAAAGCATGATCCATGATAGGAATACCGCCAAAATGCTGGAATGTATCAAAGAACGCATCAACCATCAAGCAGCGAGCCTCTGCCTTCAAGCGATTCTTCTCATCAGCCTTCATATCTTTCTCTGGCGCACGGTCCACATTCTCCAAAAAAATTTGTCCGGCACGAATGATGTACCACTGGAATTCCTTATCGTATGAATAAAGAGGTCCGTCCAATCCATCAGAACGGTTCGTTGTGGCAGTCTGTGCGCCAGTATAATACTGACCATAGACAGCAGCACCATTCCAGAACTGATGCCAGCAGTCGGTCAACGCATCAAACTTACCTGCATATGGATTGCCTGCATGAGGCATACTTGCACCGCCATTTGCGTAGGGCAATCCATAATATTGCTTAGAATAGATACCTACCAGGAACTGACGGGTATATTCTGCATTTTGGAATACAGAGTCTATAGTAGCAGTAGAACTTGTCGCCTTGTCGAGGGAAGCATTTCCCACTGCTATAGTGTCGGTACAAGCGGTAAAGGCTGCACTGGCTAGCAACATGGCTACTGTACTACGAAATAATATATTTTGTTTCATTGTAACTTTATCCTTTATTGTAATACCTTATTATACTAGAATCCTACATTCAAACTAATAGTATATGTACGCTGAAGTGGGTAAGAAGGCGCATTGGATGCTCTTGTCTCAGGATCACCCCACTTATAAGGAGTAAAAGTGAGCAAGTTGTAACCAGACAACGTAACTTCAAACTTATGCATACCTATTCTCTTGAAAGCGGGATTGATGAAGTCGTAAGACAGTGAAACCGTCTTAAGGCGAAGATACTTAGCATCTTTCTCCCAAAGGTCTGAGCCTGCATAATTCTGCACGGCATTAGCCCATGTGGCACGAGGATAAAGCGCATCCTGCGACTCATATACTCCCGGAGTCCATGTATTGTTGACGTGGTACGAGAGGAGACCACCCTGGGTGGTATTGGATGAGCAGTAGAAGGGCTGACGGAACACGTCGGTAATATAACGTGTCACATTCCAGGCGCCCGTCAACTGTGCATTGAAGGTAAAACGCTTGTAGTTGAAGCCAAGTGTCAAACCAGCCATATACTCAGGGTCATCAGTGTAGCCATTGTCACGAGTCATATCATTCTGGTCTATCTTGCCATTGCCATCCAAATCCACATAAACGCAGTCACCTGGCTGAAGGTTGGCAACCAGCTGGGTTGGGAATGGCTGCCCAAAAGTTTGCTGATACTCTTCCTTTGTCTTTTCGCCCTCGTAATACTTCCAGAACTTATACATTGAGCGCGAACCGATACGGTGTCCCTTGGCCAGCATATAGTCATTCTTCTGAGGCGTTTCCTTCATCTCTATGATTTCATTCTGGTTGTAAGAGACGTTCAACTTACCCCAGTAACGGAAGTCTTTGCCAATCTTGTCATTGTAACCTACGGAAAGCTCCCATCCCCAAGCCTTTGTCTCACCGGCATTGGTATAAGGCATCGTGAAACCGATGGTAGAAGGTACTGTTGCATCACGAATAAGGATATCTGTACGATGCTCACGATAGTAATCGAACGTTGTCTTCAAACGATCTTTAAAGAAATACATGTCAAAACCATAGTCCTGCTTTAATGCCTTTTCCCACCCGACATCAGGATTATTCTTGACATACTCATAAGCACCAGCGATACCAGATGTACCAGATGTCGTGCCCGACTGAGCATTACCAAAGAGATAACCATAGGTATCTGTGCTGGATGACATCACATTGGAAATCAAGCCATACGAACCTGTCACAAATGGGTCGGCAAGATACATAAAACGAATGGCATCCGTTGTCTTGTCATTACCTACAAGACCCCAAGAAGCACGAAGCTTGAAGAAACTTACCACCTTGGAGATTGGCTTCCAGAATTTCTCTTCACTTGCAATCCAGCCAATGGACCCTGCCGGGAATGTACCGAAACGACGACCTGGAGCAAAGTTCTCAGAGCCATTGTAGCCTATGTTGAACTCTGCCATGTATCTATTGGCATAATCATAAGTTACACGACCAACCAAGCCTACATAAGAGCGGGGCACATCCTTATAAGAATCGCTGGAATAATAATATTGCTTGGACTGATTGTAAAGCAACAAGGCATTGACCGTATGTTTACCAAACACACGGGAATAGTTGAAGCTACCTTCCAAATACCAATCACGAGCCTTCGCTTGAGAAGCCTTGTAACTAGGATCGGTATCATTACCATTCTGACGATAAGCTATCACAGGAGTTCCATCTGCATTGTAGAGAACTTTACCAGTCGTGGCATCATACTGGACAATCGGATTGAAGGTAGCAATCCCACAATCTCCCTGCTTACTGATAGTATAAGCCGAGTTGTAAGACCCCTTCACCTTGAAACTCAAGCCTTTGGTCAAGAAGTCTAATTTTTGATTGAGCACCAAGTCCATCTGAATCTTGTTGACATTGGTCTGCATGAAACCATTACCATAATATGCCATACCGGAACTACCCAAGAAAGGAAGGTTCAAACCGTCCGTATAATCGGTAGTACAATAGACCATCTTGCCATCTACAATACCAGGACTAGAGAAAGGCGTAGCATAGTAGATATTCTTAATCATACCAGAAGCACCCTGACCCGTATAAGGTTTGTCAGCATTACTAACATTACCTGCCACATTGAAAGACAACGTGGTAGTCTTGGTGGCTTGCAAATCAAGATTGCCACGGTAATTAAAGCGTTGATACTGGTATCCATAGTCATATCCACGGTCGAACTCTTTGAAGAGACCACCCTGAGAATAATAACCTGCTGAAATAAAGTATTTCACACGGTCTGTACCACCCGAGATGTTCAAGTTGTGCTGCTGCTGGAGAGTTACATCCTTCATAATATAGTCCGCCCACTTGGTACTTGGGAAGCGGATAGGATCAGAGCCGTCTTTAAATTTCTGAACAATCGCAGCAGAAAAACTTGGATTAAAAGCATTTTTGGAATCTGCCATATATGCATCTACAGAAGCATACGTTCCATTAGCCACGGCTACGTTGGCATTCTGCAAATAATCATTGTATGACATCTGATTATAGAAGTTGGCATACTCGTATGAGCTTGCCTGCTCTACCATCTTGGTAGGCGACAAAGCTGTCCATGCGGTAGAGACACTAATCTTAGCCTTACCCTGAGCACCTCGTTTGGTAGTAATCAAGACAACGCCATTGGCACCACGGACACCAAACACTGCTGTCGCAGAAGCATCTTTCAGCACGGTGACACTTTCAATTTCATTTGGGTCGATATCCCCCATGGTGCGTTCCACACCATCCACTTGAATAAGAGGGGCCGAATCGCCAAACGTTGCCTTACCACGAACAAAGATTTCCGCAGCATCACTTCCTGGCTCACCTGAATATTGCACGGTAGTCACACCAGAAAGCTGACCACCAAGAATATTATTGACGGAGCCTACAGATGTACGAACCAAGTCTTCACTTTTTACACTGGAGATAGCACCCGTCATGGTCACCTTTTTCTGCACGCCATAGGCAACAACCTCGACAGTATTCAAAGAAACAGCTCCAGCAGATTTCAGCTGCACCTTCATTCCATCTTTGGCAGAAACAACCTGGGTTTCACAGCCAATATAGGTTATTTTCAACTTGGCTCCGGGCTTCGCATTGATGGCAAAGTTACCGTCCATATCGGAAACTGTACCTTGCGTAGCACTACCGCCCACAATCAATATGGTAGCACCAATCACTGGCTCGCCAGTCTCGTCGACCACCGTTCCCTTGACACTCTTAGTCTGTTGCACATTCAGTACTTCGGCATGAACCTGCCCCCCCCATATTGGGTGCAAGCACCAAAGCCGAACATACCAATGCAAATGGCAGCACAGACTTTCTAAGTAATTCGTTTTGTTTGCTCATATTTCAAAAAAGGTTTATTTCTTTATTCTTCAAGCGACCTAGTTCATCGAAATATCTATAGAATATTCAATTATCAGGCAGCTTTTAGGTTTACATCTTGCACGTAAATTGGTTTATATATTTTATCGGTTGCAAAATTACCTAGCTCACGTCAGATAGCACCGCAATATTTGATTATTAAACCTTTCTTTTTGATAACAAACCTAAAAAAATCTCATTTATTACTTAATTTTCCCATTCTTTATATATAAAAGGTAAAAGAACTAATATAACTGGTGAGGCCAGTCCTCAAACGGATATATGAAAAGTCACACCACATTTTATGTCATAAGCCAAAAAATAATGCTATAAAATCATTTTCTATTGTTCCTTATCCGCTTTTTGCCCTAATTTTGCAACCGAAATTAGCAACAACTTAAAAACTGAAATCAGTATGACAGAAAAGAAATACTTCTTCGCCGTGGACTTGGGCGCCACAAGTGGAAGAACTATCATCGGCAGTCTGGCAGACGGCAAGTTTGACCTGGAGGAATTGACTCGTTTCGACAACAATCTCATCGAGACGGGCAACCACTTCTACTGGGACATCTATGCCCTCTACTTCGAAATCATCAAGGGCTTGAAACTCGTAGCCCAGCGCGGCATCCACATCGAGAGCATCGGTATCGACACATGGGGATGCG
>CAVGLH010000013.1:0-33448 GCA_963630065.1 Bacteroides fragilis
TAGGATACAAGATTCTCAATCTTGGCATAGGGGTTCGATTCCCCTATCGACTACAGTGTTTTTAATGTATTAATAATTATTGAGCTTGCAATTAGTCCATAAGACTACTGCAAGTTATTTTTTTATATACAAATGAGAACTTTATACATTTCCCTCTGCACTCTACTCAGCGTATGCCCTTCCATGAGCGCATACTCGCAACGCCACGAGATTCAAGACCCCAGCATTGCTACCCTACAAGTGGTTTCCGGTACCGATTGGCTCAGCATGCCCGTCAGCTACCTGGGAGGACAGCCTATCAACATCGACTTCGACCAACTCTCCCACGACCACCATCGCTACACCTACAAGATAGAGCACTGCGATGCCGACTGGAGCACCTCGGAAGACATATTCGAGAGCGACTACATGCAAGGGGGCTACAGCGAACTCACCATCAACGACACAGAACAATCCGTCAATACCAACCAACTCTATACCCACTACCATCTCACCATCCCCAACGAGAATTGCCAGATTACCATGAGTGGCAACTACCGGATAACAGTATTCGACGAGAGCAACGGCAACGAAGGAAAACAAGCTTTTACCGCCTGCTTCATGATGATAGAGCCAGCCGTGCGCATCGGAATCACCACAACCAGCAACACAGACATCGACAACAACCGAGGTCACCAGCAAGTGCGCCTGAACGTGGAACACAAAGACCTGCGCATCACCCGGCAAGAACAACTGAAAACCGTGGTATTGCAAAACAGGAGATGGGACAACGCCGTGGTGAACGCACGCCCTGACTACACGAGCGACGGAAGGTCGGAATGGCGGCATGTAGCCCAGCTCATCTTCCCCGCAGGTAACGAATACAGAAAATTCGAATTCCTAGACGTAGACCATCCGACGATGGGAATCAGCGCAATCCGCTGGGACGGCACAGATTACCAAGTGGAGGTAGAGACAGACCTATCTCGCCCCAACTACGTGCACGACGAGTCGGCACAAGGAAGTTTCTACATCAGAAATAGCGACAACGTGGCCAATAATTCAGAGAGCAACTATGGCCAAGTACACTTTACTCTCAAGGCACCGCAGCAACAAGGCGAAGTCTACCTGAACGGCGATTGGACCAACGACAGTTTCCTACCTCAGTATCTCATGCGCTACAATGAAACAAGCCAGTGCTACGAAGCTACTACCCCCCTAAAACAGGGATACTACAGCTACCAATACCTCATGGTCGCCCCCGATGGTACAATCTCACCAGCAAGCTCCGAGGGCAACTTCTTCCAGACAAGAAACAAGTATCAAGTATTGGTATATTACCGGGGCACAGTGGACCGCACCGACCGACTCGTAGGCTACGCAGAGTCCCAATGATACATTTTTCAAAAAGAAAACGAATGTTAAATCACTGGACGGACACTAAACCATGCAAGCGTTTTTCAATCTATAATCATAACGTTTGCAACTTTTGGGGCTTGTATCCGTCGGAACAGACAAAATAAGAGAGAACCCTATTAAATAAGATTTGCAAATATGACGAAGAAAAAAGAATTGTTCGAAAACAAAATTATTTTAAAAGAAACCAAACAGGGTATTATGAACGTTAGTTTAAAAATCGCAGCAGCACTACTCATGACAGCTGCACCAATCGCCTCAAAGGCCAAGCAATGGTCGCTGCAAGACTGCATTCAGTATGCGCTCAGCAACAACATCCAGCTGCAAAAGACGCAACTCAACAAGGCATCGGCACAGGAAGACTACCTGCAGTCGAAGTCAGCACTCTTCCCCTCGCTCAATGCGTCGACCAGCCAAAGAGTAAGCTATGAACCATGGGTGGCCAGCGGTATCAGCAGCGACGGATACAGCAAGGCATCCGTGGACCGAGTGTTCTACAATGGAAGCTACAATGTGTCAGGAAGCTACACCATCTGGGACGGCAACAAGAGAACCAACCAGGTAAAACTGAACAAACTCAAGGAGCAGGCCACCGAACAAGACTCAGCCACACAGGCTCTCAATCTACAGTCGCAGATAGCACAGCTCTACGTGCAGATACTCTACTCCACGGAAGCCATCAAGGTGAACCAGGAGAGTCTGGCCTCTAGCCAAGAGAACGAAAAAAGAGGCCAGGAAATGGTGAAAATCGGAAAGATGAGCCAGGCCGACCTCGCACAGCTCACCGCACAGAGGGCACAAGACGAATACAATGTGGTACAGGCCGAGAGCAACGTGAAAAACTACAAACGACAACTCAAGGAACTGCTTGAGATAACAAACGACGATACCTTCGACGTGACCGTGCCCAACACCACCGACCAAATGGCACTGGCCAGCATACCTGCACTCAACGGAGTGTACGAGGCCGCACTACAAAACCGGCCGGAGTTTAAGAACTATCAGAACCAGTTGGCACAGAACGACCTGCAAATCAAGATTGCCAAGGCCGGCAAGCTGCCCACCATCAGTGCCAACGCAGGCGTGAGCACCAGCACCACCTCCATGAACAAGACGGGATGGGCCAACCAGATCAAGACCAACTTCAACGTGGCTGGCGGTGTTACTGTCAACGTACCCATCTACGATAACAGACAGACCAAGACCAGCGTAAACAAGGCCATCATACAGCGCGAGAGCCTCAAACTCGACATCAAGAACGAGCAGACCAAGCTCTACTCCACCATCGAGAACTACTGGCTCCAGGCCAACACCAACCAAAGCCAATTCAAAGCTGCCAAGGTGAGCAGCGAGAGTGCTCAAACTAGCTACGACCTGCTGAGCGAGCAGTTCAAACTGGGACTGAAGAACATCGTGGAACTGCGCACCGGCAAGGACAATCTGCTGAAGGCCAAGCAGAACGAACTGCAGGCCAAGTATCTCTCCATCCTCAACATTAACATGTTGAACTTCTACCAGAACGGGCGAATCTAAGTTCCAAGACCGTATTTGCAAACATTTAATAGGTAAAACATAACATGAAGAAAGTAAGAATTAGTAAGATTTGGATTGCCGTTATCGTGGTAATCATCGTAGCTGTGGCGGCATGGTTGCTCTCTGGCGGGAAGAAAGAGGAGCAAATAAGCTTCAAGGAAGAAGCCGTGTCGACGCAGACACTGCAAAACAGCGTCACCGCCACAGGAACCATCGAGGCCGTAACCTCGGTAAGCGTGGGTACACAGGTGAGCGGCATCGTGAACAAGCTCTATGTAGACTACAACTCGCAGGTGAAGAAAGGCCAGGTGATAGCCGAACTCGACAAGACCAACCTGACGAGCGAGCTCAACACAGCCAAGGCCAATCTGGCCAGCGCTGAGAGCAGTCTGAGCTACCAGACAGCCAACGTGAACCGCTACCAAACCCTCTTCAAGAAAGGCCTCGTGAGTGCCGACGAATACGAGAATGCACTCCTCACCTATCGCCAGGCAAAGGAGCAAGTGGCCTCTTCCAAGGAAAATGTGCAGAAGGCACAGACCAATCTGGGCTACGCCACCATCACCTCGCCCATCGACGGAACCGTCATCTCGAAAAGCGTAGAGGAAGGACAGACTGTGGCTGCCAGCTTCAGTACACCAGAGCTCTTCACCATCGCCAAGGACCTGACCAACATGCAGGTAGTGGCCAACGTTGACGAGGCAGACATTGGCGGTGTGCAGGTAGGCAACCGCGTGACATTCACCGTAGATGCCTATCCCGACGACACCTTCGAAGGTACAGTGAAGCAAGTGCGCCTTGAGGCCACTACCACCAACAATGTGGTGACCTACGAGGTAGTGATTTCCGCATCAAACGCGGATCTCAAGCTGAAGCCAGGGCTCACTGCCAACATCACTATCTACACCCAGGAGCGCACAGGCGTGCTTGCCGTAGCCAATAAGGCATTGCGCTTCACCCCCACCAAGGAGACTGTGGGCAAAGACATGAAAATCATGGATTGCAAGGGCAAGAACAAGGTGTGGACACTCAACGGCAACACTCTCACTGCTCACTCTGTGACCATCGGACAAACCGACGGTGTACATACCGAGATTACCAAGGGCATCAAGCAGGGACAGAAGATTGTCACCGAGATTGTGGTCAACACCTCCGAGGAGGAAGAGCCGACCGAGCAGAGCCAAGGCTTGATAAGCGGCCCAGGCCCCAAGAACAACAAGAAGAAGTAGTAGATAAAAGCTCAACTTTCCCGTTTTGGGAAAGTTGAGAATATTTCAAAAAACGCATCATTAGCAATTATGGCTGAAACACCAAACAATAAGGACAAGAAGGTGGTTATCGAGCTGGACAACGTGCGGCGCGATTTCTTGGTGGGCGACGAGACCGTGCATGCCCTGAAGGGCGTGAGCTTCAAGATATATGAGGGCGAGTTCGTCACCATCATGGGCAAGTCGGGCTCTGGAAAATCGACCCTCCTGAACCAGCTCGGATGCCTCGACACCCCATCCACGGGAGAATACTACCTCGACGGCGTAAGTGTGCGCACGATGAGCCGCAACGACAGGGCCGTGCTCCGCAATCGCAAGATAGGCTTCATCTTTCAGAACTACAACCTCCTGCCGAAGACCACAAGCGTGGAAAACGTGGAACTACCGCTGATGTACAACCCCGCCGTGAGTGCCGAGGAACGCAAAAAGCGAGCCATCGAAGCACTTACAGCCGTGGGACTTGGCGAGCGACTCTACCACAAAAGCAACCAGATGTCGGGCGGACAGATGCAGCGTGTGGCCATCGCCCGTGCACTCGTCAACAATCCCGCTGTGATTCTCGCCGACGAAGCCACGGGCAACCTGGACACTAGAACCAGCTTCGAGATACTGGTGCTCTTCCAAAAACTCTACGCCGAGGGAAGAACCATCATCTTCGTGACCCACAACCCCGACATCGCCAATTACTCTAGCCGCAACATCGAGCTGCGCGACGGTCACATCATCAGCGACTCCTACAACGACCATATCCTCTCTGCTGCGGAAGGTCTAGCGGCTCTCCCCGCCAACACGGACGAGTAAGGATAAAGAAGAGTGGAAAAATTTAACATTTAACATTCAATCAAATGAATTACCAGAATCTTTTCAAGATAGCCATCAAGGCCATTGCCGCCAACAAGATGCGCTCCTTCCTCACCGCCCTGGGCATCATCATCGGTATCGCAGCCGTAATCACGATGCTCGCCATCGGACAGGGAAGCAAGGCGAGCATCAAGGCCAACATTGCAGAGATGGGATCAAACATGATCATGATTTCGCCCGGTGCCGACATGCGAGGAGGCGTGAGGCAAGATGCCTCTTCGATGGAGACGCTCAAGCAGACCGACTACCAGACCATCAAGGAGGAATGCAACTACATCAACGCCATCTCTCCTACGGTGAACAGCAGCGGACAATGGATCTACGGCAACAACAACACGCAGAGTAGCATCTACGGCGTGAATCAAGACTACCTCACCATCCGACAGCTGAAAGTGGCAGATGGAGAAATGTTCACTGATGCCGACATCAAAGCAGCCGCCAAGGTGTGCATTCTGGGACAGACGGTGGTCGACTACCTCTTCCCCGACGGAAGCGACCCCATCGGCAAGGTGGTGCGCTTCAACAGCATTCCCTTCCGCGTGGTGGGCGTGCTCCAGAAGAAGGGCTACAACAGCATGGGCATGGACCAAGATGACCTAGTGCTGGCCCCCTACACCACTGTAATGAAGCGCATCATGGCCCAGACCTACTTGGGCGGCATCGTATGCTCTGCCATCACCGAGGAGGCTTCGCAGCCAGCACAAGACCAGATAAGCGAAATCCTGCGCCGCAACCATAAGTTGAAGGATGCCACCGACACTACCGAGGCCGACGAGGACGACTTCAACATCCGCTCGCAGGAGGAGATCTCTAGCATGATGAACTCCACCATGTCCACCATCACTATCCTCCTGGGATCGGTGGCAGGCATATCTCTCTTGGTGGGTGGCATCGGAATCATGAACATCATGTATGTGTCAGTGACCGAGCGAACCCGAGAAATCGGTCTTCGCATGAGCGTTGGAGCCAGGGGCATCGACATCCTCAACCAGTTCCTCATCGAGGCCATCCTCCTTTCCGTCACTGGCGGCATCGTGGGCGTGTTACTGGGCGTGGGACTCTCCATGGGACTGAACGCCTTCCTCCACATCGCCACGCAGATAGAGCCGTGGAGCATCATCATGAGCTTCGCCGTATGTACGTTCACGGGCGTGTTCTTCGGATGGTATCCCGCCAAGAAAGCAGCCCGTCTCGACCCCATCGAAGCTATCCGATACGAATAAAACACCAAGATATTCTTGGTCAATACAAAATAAAGTTGTACTTTTGCGTTTTGTAAAAGTACAACTTTATTTATTTAGAAATGAACGAAGTGACAAAGACAGAATCAAGGGTGGCGGAATACATCGCACACCAGCATCTGCTCAACAACAGCGGCAGATATATCGTGGCCCTCTCGGGCGGAGCCGACAGTGTAGCCCTGCTTCTCATCATGCGCAGCAGGGGTGTGGACGTATGTGCGGCCCACTGCAACTTCCACCTGCGAGGTGAAGAGTCAGACAGAGATGAGAAGTTTTGTGTAGACCTATGCAAAAAGTTGGATGTAAACCTACACCGCATCCATTTCGATACGCTCACATATGCAGAGAAATACAAAGTGAGCATCGAGATGGCTGCTCGCAACCTGAGGTACGGATATTTCGCCCAACTGACCAAAGACCTGCAGGCAGATGGAATTCTGGTGGCCCACCACCGCGACGACAACGTGGAGACTGTCATACTCAACCTCTTACGCGGCTCGGGCGTGGACGGCCTGGCTGGCATTGCCCCCAAGAACGGCAACATCATCCGCCCCCTGCTCTGCATTGGAAGGGATGATATTCTGCGCTACCTCGGCGAAAGACACCAAGATTTCGTCACCGACTCCACCAATCTGGAAGACGAAGCCTTGCGCAACAAGATTCGCCATCACGTAATTCCACTTCTCGAAACAATCAATCCCGCCGCCAAGGCAAGCATAGCCAGCTCGGCCAAATATCTGCGGCAGGCTGCGGAAATGCTAAAAGACGTGGGTGCGGAAACCGACATCACGTTCCAGCCCCTCACGGCCACCAGCCAAGCCATCCATATCTGCAAGACGAACATATCGTCAGTAGCAAGCCCCCAGTTTATCCTACACAAACTGATAGGCATCTATGGTTTCCACGGAGACGTGATAGAGGATATCCTGCTAAATTTCGACGCAACAGGCAAAGTCTGGCAGAGCAACACCCATCTGCTCGCCATGGATAGAGAACAACTCACGATTATCCCTCTCAGCTACATTAGCCAACAGGCGAAGGAAAGAGAAATCCACATTCCTGAGGAAGGTTGCTACACCCTATCCGACAATCACAAAATCCACATTCGCAAATATCCCCGCACACCCGATTTCACACCCAGCAAGGATGCCAACCTCATCACGCTCGACTCCACAAAGGCAAGATTCCCCCTCACCTACCGTCTGACGCAAACTGGCGACCGGCTCCACCCCTTTGGAATGAAGGGAAGCAAGCTTGTAAGCGACTATCTGACAGACCAGAAGAGAGGCTATCTTGAAAAGAAGCTTCAACACGTTTTGACCAAAGCAGACGGGGAAATCATCTGGCTTATCGGGGAACGTACCTCGGAACTGTGCAAGATAGACACAAACACACGAGAAGTGTTGGAAATCAAAATAATTGCGCATTATGTGTTAAACTAAGTTATTTTTATGACACCGTAATGTTTTTTTTCCTATCTTTGTGCCGTATTGTGTGTAACTAAGAGGGAACATAGAAATGAGACAGCTGAAGATACAAAAGAGCATTACGAATCGCAACAGCGAGGCGCTCGACAAGTACTTGGTGGAGATAGGCCGCGCACCCATGATTTCCATCGATGAAGAGATTGAGTTGGCGCAAGCCATCCGCAAGGGTGGAAAAACGGGCGAGAGAGCCAAAAACAAGTTGGTGGAAGCCAACCTGCGTTTTGTTGTGTCCGTGGCCAAACAATACCAGCACCAGGGACTCACCCTCACCGACCTCATAGACGAGGGGAACATCGGACTCATCAAAGCAGCTGAACGCTTCGACGAGACCCGCGGGTTCAAGTTCATCTCATATGCCGTATGGTGGATTCGCCAGAGCATCCTGCAGGCCATTGCCGAGCAGAGCCGCATCGTGAGGCTACCACTCAACCAAGTGGGATCGCTCAACAAGGTGAACCAGGAGATCAACAAGTTTGAGCAAGAGAACCAACGACGCCCCAGCTTAGAGGAACTGGCCGCACGCACGGGAGTGGAAGAAGACAAGATTTCGCAGAGCATGGCGGCAGGAAGTCACCACGTGAGCATCGACGCCCCCTTCGGCGACGAGGACGAGAACTCGATGGCCGACGTAATGGCCGGCGGCGAGGAAAGCCGCACCGACCGAAAGGTAGACCACGAGAGCATGGCGAGCGATTTGCTGCAAGTACTCAACAAATGTCTCAAGGAGCGTGAGCGAAAGATACTCTGCGCATGCTACGGCATCGGAGAGCCAGAAAAGGGAATGGAGGAAATCGGCGACAAGATGGGGCTTACCAGAGAACGAGTACGCCAAATCAGGGAAAAAAGCATCACGAAACTCCGAGAATCGGGAAACATCAAGATACTCATGAAATATTTGGGGTAACCCCAAAAACAAACAGAATGAAGAAACTGCTGGTTTTAATCAACATAGTCATCATCAACTGCCTGCCCTTTAACCTTGAAGCACGACGCACATCACCAACAGGAAAACAGACAGACTCGGTGATGACGCGGATTTTTCATTATGCGGCGACAGTGGACACTATGGGCAGAGATGCCCATAGCAATTATGCTTACACCAAGTTCCAGCTGCACACCAGCAAGCGCAATGCCACCTTAATGCTAGTACCCACGATGTATGCGGTGGCCCACGGCGTGGGAAGACGTTTCATCAGCGAATTCTACAGCCGTCTTCAGTTCGACGGGGAGGGAAGGCTCACTAGCCGCCGACTGCTCAACATCGGCACTATCCCCCATCGCAGCAACGCTTTTTCTGCCGTACTGGGCTACCTTACGCCCAACATCTACGGTGAGACCCTTTATCAGCAAAACATCCTGTCACCCTTTCACAGCACCAACCGCAAGTACTACAAATACTTCGTGACACCGTTGCCCTTCGGCAAGGCACAAGTCTACGTATATCCGCGACTCAAGAACACCCAACTGATTACGGCGCGAGCCATCGTGGACAGCAAGACAGGACGAATCAGCCTAGTGGACATGGACGGCGAGTACGACATGACCCACTTCTACATCTCCATCGTAATGGGCAAGGAAGGCTATCAGTCTCTTGCTCCAAAGAAATGCGAGATGCGCGCCAATTTTCGTTTTCTGGGAAACCGAATCTATGGCAAGTACACCACCGTCTACGAACTGCCGAAAACCCTGGAGGACACCCTCGACAACGTTGCCGACACGGCCCTCATGGCAAAGGTGCGCCCCACCCAGCTGACCCCTGACGAACAAGCCATCTACAACAGCTATTACGACAAGCGGCGAAAAGCCGACGAGGCCGAGGCTGCCGACACTGTCAAGCACAAGGACTTCGTGAAAGATGTCTTGTGGGATATAGTAGGAGACAACCTCCTCAATAGCATCTCGCAAGACTTCGGCAAGCAGAAACAAGGATATTTCCATATCGCCCCCCTCTTCAACCCCCTCTACATGGGATATTCCAAGAGCAAGGGACTGGCCTACAAGTTTGACATAAAGGGCTACTATCGCTTCAATGATGACGTGAGGGCAGAACTGCGATTCAAGGGCGGATACAATATGCGGCAACGCCGTTTCTATTTCAACATCCCCTTCACGTTCAACTACAACAACAATCATGAAGGCTATCTGACAGTGGAGGTGGGAAACGGAAACCACATCAGCGTCAACAGCGTGGCAAGGCATCTTCTGGGCTACAGTGAATCAAAGGATAGCACCCATCTCATGCCATTGCCCGAAGACTATAAAGGCGACCCTCTCCCGGCCGAAGCGAACAGGAGTCCCAACGACAACATCACCGACTTCAAGGATACCTACCTGCGCATCACCAACCACTGGAACTTCAACCCCTACATCGGGCTAGAGGCTGGTTTCGTGTCGCACGGAAGAAGGGCCGTGGTGCCCCAGTTCTACGAGCATTTCGGCTACCCCACCACCTACACTTCAGTGGCACCGTTGCTGGCCCTGCAATGGACACCCGGAAAGAAGAAAGGTCCCGTGTTCAAGTTCGACTACGAACGAGGCGTAAAAGGACTTTTCGACTCCAACATCGACTACGAGCGCATCGAGCTTGACATGCAAAGCATCATCTATGCCTCGCGCCGCCGTTCCTACTCGCTCAGGGTCGGGGCGGGATTCTACACACGGAAAGGAGACCACTGGGACTTCATCGACTACACCAACTTCCACGACAACAATCTGCCCGGAGGATGGAACGCCGACTGGAGCGGCGACTTCGAGTTGCTGGAGTCGGAATGGTACAACGCCAGCGACTATTACATCCGAAGCAACCTCACATACGAATCCCCCGTGATGATTGCGGCCTGGCTTCCCCTGCTGGGCAGATATATAGAGAAAGAGAGGTTCTATACCAGCTGTCTTGTGGTGAAACACCTCTATCCCTACACAGAATGGGGCTATGGGATTACGACAAGACTCATCACACTCGGAGCATTCGCTGCGTTTAAGAACGCAAAGTTCGACGGTATGGGATTCCGCTTCGGATTCGAGTTGTTCAGAAACTGGTGAGTCTACTTTCGGAAGTTAGGAAATTATAGAAGCTATCGCTTCGCCCAGAAGTTAAAGCCAAATACTTTTGAGGAAACCATAAGCCGAAACAAAGCAGAAGGCAATGCATTGCAAAACATAAATAGACAAACTACAAAATCAAACAATATGGGTACACAACTGACAGTTTACAAGGCAAGCGCAGGATCGGGCAAGACATTTACCCTGGCAAGGGAGTACATGACGCTCGTGATAGCCAACCCCACTTCCTACCGGACCATCCTGGCCGTGACATTCACCAACAAGGCCACGGAAGAGATGAAGACAAGAATTCTGGGCAAGCTATACGAAATAGCCCGAGACATGCCAGAGGCGGCGGACTACAAGACTCAGATACAAAAGGCACTTCCCCACCTATCCGACAGTCAGATACGGCAGAACGCCGCCACAGCCCTGCACCTTCTCCTCCACAACTACAACTACTTCAGGGTGCAAACCATCGACACCTTTTTCCAGGGCGTATTGCGCAATCTGGCCAGGGAGCTAGACCTCACGGCCAACCTGCGCATCGAACTCAACGACTACCAAGTGGAGCAGCAAGCCGTCGACCAGCTCATAGAAGGTCTGCAGGACACCGACCGCCTGCTCTTCTGGATCATGGACTACATCAAGGAGAACATCGACGATGACAAGAACTGGAACGTGATAGGGAAAATCAAAAAGTTCGGCGAGAACATCTTCAAGGAATACTACAAGGAAAACTCGGAAAAGCTCAACAAAATCATGGGCGACGAAAACTTCTTCAAAGACTTCAACGACCGCATGAAAAAGATGCGCAGCCAAGCCAAGGAACAGTTGGAGGAAATAGCAGCCACCTTCTTCGACTCCCTGGCGGAAGAAGGATTCACCGCCGACGACCTGGCGGGAAAGACACGAGGCATCTGGAGTTACTTCAACAAACTGAAAAACGGAAAGTACGACGATGAAGATCTCCATAACGCCACCTTCCACAAGTGTCAGGAAGACCCCAAGGCTTGGGTCAAAAAATCGGATGCATCCAGCCATGCGCCTATCTACGACTACGTAGTATCCATTCTCCACCCCATCCTGCTCTTTGCCGAAGACAACCGCCACAAACTGGTGAGAACCTTCAAGAGCGCAGACCTCACTGCCAAGCATCTGAACCAGCTACGCCTACTGGGAAGCATCGACCAAAAGGTAAGGGAGAGCAACAAGGAGGCCAACCGCTTTCTGCTGAGCGACACGCAAAGCCTGCTCCACTCGCTCATCCAAGATAGCGACTCGCCTTTCATCTTCGAGAAGATAGGCACTCAGATAGACCATGTGATGATCGACGAATTCCAAGATACCAGCACCATACAGTGGAAAAACTTCAAGGTACTGCTCGAAGAGACCATGAGCCGACAAGACGCAGGCAATCTCATCGTGGGAGATGTGAAGCAGAGCATCTACAGATGGCGGTCGGGCGACTGGCGACTACTGAACGGTATTAACAACGAGTTTACGAACGCCAATCAGCGGCTCGACATCAGAAACCTCGACACCAACTTCAGGTCCGACCGCAACATCATCGAATTCAACAACGCTTTCTTCACCCAAGCGGTGAAACTGGAATGCGACAGCCTGGCAGAGAGCAATCCCGAGGGTATGTGCCAACTGGAGAGTGCCTACTCCGACGTGTGCCAGAAATTCCCTATCAAGAAAACCAAGCCGCAGGGCTACGTGGAGATAAGGCTCGTGAGCAGCGAAGACTCCGAGGAGAAAATGAAACAGCTCACCTTGGAGACCGTGCGGGAACTCACCGGGCAAGGCGTACCCTGCAATAAGATAGCCATCCTGGTGAGAAGCAACCGCATCATCCAGAGCATCGCCGAATACTTCATGGAGAACTCCGACTTCCCGCTCGTCTCGGACGAAGCCTTCCGTCTGGATGCGTCACAAGCCGTGTGCACAATGGTCACGACCCTGCAACTCCTGGCCCATCCGCAGGACAACATCGCTGCTGCCACCCTGCAAAAATACAGCGACAAGTATCTAGGCGGCGAAGACCTGCCAGCAAAACTGCGCGAGCACCACGCCGACTACATGGAAATGCCCCTCTTCGACCTGACGGAGCGACTCTTCGCCGAACTCAAGATGGCAGAGGTGGAGGAAATGTCCAAGCAAAGCGCCTATATATGCGCCTTCTACGACAAGCTGAACAAATACCTTGTGGACAACAACAGCGACATCGATGCTTTCCTTAAGGAATGGAACGAGAGCATACACGAGAAAAGCATACACAGCGACAGCGACAACGGCATACGTTTCCTCACCATACACAAGAGCAAGGGGCTGGAGTACGACCATGTCATCATGCCTTTCTGCGACTGGCAGCTGGAGATGCCGAGCACCCTGTGGTGCAGACCGAAGGAAGCACCTTACAACGAGCTCACCCTCGTGCCCGTCGACTACAACGCCAAGGCCATGAGGAACAGCATATACGAAGCCGATTACCAGCAGGAGCACCTGCAAAATATAGTAGACAATATGAATCTGCTCTATGTGGCATTCACGCGCGCCAGCCACAACCTCTTCATCTTCGGCAAGCGAGCCACTGCCAACTATCGCTCAAACATCGTCGAGGCCTCTCTGGAAGAAGTAGTAAAAAAACTGGAAAGCAACTATTTGCCAATGACCTTGGAAGGACTAGGCTCAGATGCCAAGACCAGCGACATTCTCTTCACCTACGGAAACCTCTACACTGGCGAGGAGAAACAAAGCCAAGCACCAAGGCTAGAGACCCTGCCCCCCAAGAAGGCAAGCGGCGGCAATGTACTGACCAAGAAGCCCATTCCCCTGGAGGTGAGTATCAACGTGACCCCCGACCTTCCCCCCTTCAAGCAGAGCAACAAGAGCCGCGACTTCATCCAGGGCGACGAAGAGGAAGAACGGCAGAAGAACTTCATCAAGACGGGAACCGTGCTGCACAATCTCTTCTCCACCATCCACACCCATCGTGACATCGAGGGAGCCTTGAGACAAATGGAACTCGACGGTTTGCTCTACGACGATGATTTTCCCAAGGAGAAGATGAAAGACATGATACGACGCCGACTGGAATCTCCCAAGGTGAGAGATTGGTTCTCCGACAACTGGACAAGCATCAACGAATGCTCCATCCTGAGCGTAGAGGGAAACAAGGTGGTGGAACACCGCCCCGACCGCGTCATCAAGAACGCCCAAGAGACCATTGTGATTGACTTCAAGTTTGGAGCACAGCGCGACGAACACCACCTGCAAGTGAGAGAATACATCCGTCTGCTCAGCCAGATGGGACTCCCCAACGTAAAAGGTTTCCTATGGTATGTTTACCCCAACAAAGTGGTGGAAGTAAATGAGATTTAAGAACATAAGACAAAACAGAACACAAGAGTATGAAATCATTCCTGAAATATGTGGCCCGAGACATTCTCGATAAATATGGTACCAATCTGAGCGACATCGCTGTGGTGTTCCCCAACAAACGTGCGGCCTTGTTCCTCAACGAGCAGCTGGCCAAACTTGCCGACCAACCCATTTGGTCGCCAACCTACATCACCATCAGCGACCTGTTCCGCCACCACAGCGACCTGTCGGTGGGCGACCCCATCAAACTGATCTGCGACCTCCACAAGACATTCGTGGCCAGCACAGGTATCGAAGAGACCTTGGACCATTTCTATGGTTGGGGCCAACTCCTTATAGCCGACTTCGACGACGTTGACAAGAACATGGCCGATGCCGAGAAGCTGTTCGCCAACCTAAGCGACATCCATGAGTTGGACGACATTTCCTACTTAACAGACGAGCAGAAGAAAATCATCAAGAAGTTCTTCAGCAACTTCAGTGAAGACCACAACACCGAACTCAAGAAGAGATTCATGCAGCTGTGGAGCCACTTCCTCGACATCTACAAGCAATTCAACCAGCGATTGACCGAACAAGGTCTCGCTTACGAAGGAGCCCTATACAGGAAGGTGGTAAACGACGAGAGCATCCAATTCTCCCACAAGAAATACCTCTTTGTTGGCTTCAACATGATGCAAGCGGTGGAGCTAAAGCTCTGCGACAGACTGATGAAGGAAGGGAAGGCCCGGTTCTACTGGGATTACGACAAATACTACATGGAAGGAAAGCATGAGGCGGGGCATTACATCCGCGAGTATCTTCGCATCTATCCCAACGAACTGGCAGAATGCCCGCAAGAAGAACTAAGCCTACTATATGACAATTTCTCCCGAAAGAAAGACATCTCCTATATCTCGGCCTCCACGGAAAATCTGCAAGCACGATACGTCAACCAATGGCTCAGAGAGAACGACAGGTACAAGTGCGGCAAGAGGGTAGCCATCGTATTGGCTGATGAAGGATTACTTCAAAGTGTAATACATAGCTTACCGAATAGCAATGACTTACAAGATTCATCCGACATAGAAGAAGATAAGATTAGCTACAACATCACGTTGGGTTATCCCCTGCAACAGACCCCCTTCTACAGTCTCCTGCAACAACTCATCAAACTACAAGGCATTGGCCATCCCAAGCAAAGTGACTGTTATCGGCTACACTACGTGCTCATGGCCTTGCGCCACCCCTACGTCAAATACATTGCGCCACGCTATAGCGAGCTACTCGAATCCCTCGAACAGCAGAAACGCTTTTACCCATCACGCGAATTTCTGAGTCTGAACGGCGACGAGGGGCTCTCCCTGCTCTTCCGCAACTTGGAAAACGTAGCATCTGGAAGAGATTACAACCAAGGACTCATTGACTACCTGCTGGACGTACTGAAAACTATCGGTGTGAACGCCAGGGAGCTGGACGACCCCCTGTTCCAAGAGTCGCTGTTCAGGACATACACCCTGCTCAACAGACTGCAAAACCTCGTCAAGCAAGGCGACCTGAGCGTAGACACCATCACGCTGGAACGACTCATCCAGCAGTTGGTGCAGTCCACCAACATCCCTTTCCACGGCGAACCAGCCGAGGGCATACAGGTGATGGGTGTACTGGAGACCCGAAACCTAGACTTCGACCACATCCTGGTGCTCTCATGCAACGAAGGGAAGTTGCCCAAGGGCGTGAACGACTCCAGCTTCATCCCCTACTCCCTGCGCAAGGCCTACGGACTCACCACAGTGGACAACAAGGTGGCCATCTACGCCTACTATTTCCACAGTCTGCTGCAGCGAGCCACCGACATTACGATTACCTATAACGATGCCACCGACGACGGTCAGGCAGGGGAAATGAGCCGTTTCATGCTCCAGTTGCTGGCGGAAAGCCCCCATGACATCAAGCGTCTCACCATGACAGCCGGACAAAGCACCCTTTCTCCCGACTACAACAATGTGGAGAAAGACGAGGAAGCGATGCAAAGACTCGACAGTATGGGGATGATCACACCCACGTTCCTCAACACCTACCTCAGATGCCCGAAGCAATTCTATTACAAGTATGTGAAGAATCTCCAGCAAATAGAAGAGATGGACGAGGACGAGATAGACAACTGCATCTTCGGAAACATCTTCCACAGGGCTGCGGAACTGCTGTACCTCAACTTCACGAGCGCCAGCAACCTCACGACGAACAAGGAAGGGAAGCCCAAGCTCCTCCACCCCTTCGTGGTGAGCAAGGAAGAACTGGAACTCGCACGCAAGAACGACTCGCTTATCTACCGCATTGTGGACCAAGCCTTCAGGGAAGAACTCTTCAAAGTGGGCGAAAACGACTATCACCCCAAGTACAACGGATTGCAGCTCATCAACAAGGAAGTGATTGCCAGATACATCAAGCAGCTTCTCACCATAGATGCCAGACAAGCCCCCATCAGCATCCTAGGCCTGGAGCTGGTAGTACACACCCAGCTCGATGTAGAACTTCCCCAAGGCAGGAAGCATTTTGTCGTAGGCGGATTCATCGACCGTCTGGATGCTCCCGCCAAGGGGGGGCTTGGCACAAACTGCCCACCCGCCCGAATCCGCGTCATAGACTACAAAACGGGAAGAGGATTGACGACACATCCCAAGACTGTGGCGGAAGTGTTCGACCCTCACATGCTGTCGAAGCATTCCGACTACTATCTCCAGTCGATGCTCTATTCCATCATTGTGAGGCACAATGAGCATCTGAACAAGGCACAACTAAACGTTTCGCCGGGATTACTCTTCATTCAAAAAGCAGGGGCGGAAGACTACGACCCAACTCTCAAGATGGACAAGAATCTCATCGAAAGCATCGACATCTATGAGGAGGAATACATGGAAAGGCTCAAACAGCTGATCATGGAAATCTATGACAAGGAACATCCGTTCACCGTCACCGAAGACAAGAATCGGTGCGGCACGTGTCCGTATTTCTCACTCTGCCGATAAAAAGTGAGGCGAAAATTTGCTGATTTGAAATATTCTCTGTACTTTTGCAAAAAAGAAAAGAATTATGACAGAAAAGGAATGCAACAGATTGGTCTGTGAGAATCTGAACTACGTGAAGGCGGTGGCCAACCAGTATAAAGGCAAGGGCATCGACTTCGAAGACTTGGTGAGCGAAGGCACCATCGCCATGCTGATGGCCGCAAAGAAGTTTGACGAAAGCCGCAGCAGCAAATTCGTGGCCTATGCAGGCCCTTTTGTCCGCAAGGCGATGGAACAGGCCATCGAAAAGCAGGCGGCCATGTACCGCGTGCCAAAAGATGAAAGGAAAAATGCACCCAAGGGAGCAGGGAAACCTGTCTCCATAGATGCCCCGTTGAGTGTTGGCAACCAATATACGCTACTAGACATTCTGGCCAACAAGGATGCGGAGATGGCCGACGACAACTACAACTTTCAGGTGATGCTGAAAGCCCTGAAAGCCAATGCCGACCAGTTGGCTGGCCGCGACAAGGAAGTCATCAAGAGATTCTACGGCTTGGATACAGACCGGGAAACGATGGCCGAGATTGCCGCTGCGATGGGACTCAAGCGAGAGCGAGTGCGCCAGATACGCAACCATGCCATCCGCAAGATGAGCCGAAATACATCAAGCCGCATACTGAAAGCCTTCCTCAAGAAATAACAAGGGGGGGGTATGTATATCACCGCCCAACCATATGGCTCGTGCGATACTGGTTGGGCGTGACACCCTCCCGCTTGTAGAAATTGACATAGAAACACTGGCGGGTGCTGAATCCCACCATCTCGCTGATGTCCTCCACGCTCATCTTGGCATACCTCTTGTCACAAAGAAGCGACTTCGCCTCATTGATGCGGAAATCGTTCACCAGCTCAGCATAGTTCCTATGGAACCGCGTAGCACAAACCGCCGAGATATACCTGGAGTTCGTCTTTAGGTCTTCGGCCAGCTTTTTACTGTTGTATTCGGCATCTCTAAACTTTCCCTCTCCCACGAGGATGCGTAGAATCTTATTGTATAGCTTGTCCTTAGTTTCTTCGCTCAAAAGGTTTTGATACCTTGCCGCTTTGTCTTTTTTAGGTTGGATGTTATACTTAGCCATAGTTCTTGTTTTTTATTATTACAACAAAGGTACGTCTTTTATTTAATCCCACCAAATATTTCGCTTTTTTTTTGAAAAAATTGACCCAATTTATTGCTTATTTGAAATAAAATATCTACTTTTGCACATGGTTATCCGAATTCTATGCGGAGCTTAGCACATAATTAAACAGAAGACATTGGCATGAAACAGATATTGTGGTTCATAAAGACATACGTCACTTTCGTAGTTTTGTTTGTGGCCCAGAAGCCTCTTTTCCTCTTGACGGAGAAGAGTTTCGCATCTCAGCCCACAGATAATATTTGGGCGGAGTTGCCATCGGTGATGTGGCATGGTTTGCCGCTCGACCTGGCGATGGCGGGTTACTTGTCAGCGCTCCCGGGCTTGTTGCTCATCGGCATGATTTGGCTGCGCAAAAGCATGGTTCGCCCAGTCCTCAACACCTATTTCGTCTTCGCGGCGCTCCTGGGCAGCCTGTCGCTGGTGCTCAACTTGGGGCTATATCCCTATTGGAGTTTCCCCCTCGACAGCACACCCCTCTACTATTTCTTCACATCGCCAGCCGATGCCCTTGCCAGCGTCAGCCTCTGGCATGTTTTCTTGCTGCTGTTGGCTGTCACAGTATCTACTGTAGCTGGATGGTTCGCCTTGCGAATGCCGGCAGACAAAAAGCAACGCCGCAGCAGATACAGCAACTATGGCTTCGGTGATTTCGGCGGGGGCCGCCGCACTTCCTACAGTGACGACTTCGACCGTCACCCCCTCATCCACTCCCTGGTTCTCCTTATCCTCACAGCTTCCCTTTTCATCCCGATTAGAGGAGGCTTTACGGTGGGCACCAACAACACGGGAAAAGCCTATTTCTCAGACAATGCCTTTCTCAACCATGCAGGGGTCAACCCCCTGTTCAGCCTGTTCGAGTCGTTGCTCCACCAGAACAACTTCGCCGAGCAATACCGATTCATGTCAGACGAAGAGGCCTGCAAGCTATTTGCCCAGATGGTGAGCACGAGCGACCACAATACCTATCCCCTTCTCAACGAGGAGACCCGCAAGAACGGCAAGCCCGACATCCTCATCGTAATCATGGAGAGCTTTGCCAACGATCTCCTGCCGTCCATCGGCTCGCAGGGCAACGTGGCTGTATGCCTTGATTCCATAGCACGGACAGGCATCTTCTTCCCCCGATTCTATGCCAACAGTTTCCGCACCGACCGCGGCCTGGTTTCCATCCTGAGCGGCTATCCCGCCCAGCCTACCACTAGCATCATGCGCGAGCCTGCCAAGGCAGCCCATCTGCCGTCGCTGGCCCGATCGCTCGCCGAGGCCAAGCATTACGGCAACACCTATTATTATGGTGGCGACATAGACTTTGCCCACCAGCGCTCCTATCTCTTCTCGCAGGGATTCCAGAAAATCATCTCCGACGCAGACTTCCCCATCAAGGAACGCACGAGCAAATGGGGGGCGCACGACCATGTGGTGGCCAATCGTCTCCTCGCCGACCTTAAAAAGGAGCAACACCTCAAGCAGCCTATGTTCAGGGTGTTCCAGACATCAAGCAGCCACGAGCCCTACGACGTGCCTTACAGCAGACTGGCCGACAAGCGACTCAATTCCTTTGCCTATACCGACAGCGTGATAGGCTCGCTCCTACGCGAATACAGCAAGCTGCCATCCTGGCGAAACACCCTAGTGGTGCTGGTGCCAGACCACGTGGGCACCTATAAGGACCATCTCAGCTACTTCGAACGCAGCCGCTACCAGATACCACTCATCCTCACGGGCGGAGCCATCTCCCGCCCGATGAACGTGAAGCTCATCGGTTCGCAACACGACATCGCCGCCACGCTTCTGGGTCAGCTCGGCATCCCGCACGAAGAGTTCCTCTTCAGCAAGAACATGATGAGCGATGCCACACCCAAATTTGCTTTCTTCGACGTTCCCGATGCCTTCGGCGTGGTCTCGGAAGAAAACTCCATCATTTACGACAACCAGTCGAAGCGCGTGATGTACGACAAGGGCAAGAAGGGATACAATCTGAAGCGAGGCATGGCCTACCTTCAGAAACTGTATGACGACTTGAGCAAGAAATAAACGGATGACGACAGGAAAAGAACGAACAACAAACGAAACGCAATGACAGAACTGATACAACTGCTAAGCCATTGGGATGCGCAGATATTCCTATTTTTCAACGGCATGCACAACGGATTTTGGGATTACTTCATGTACATCTATTCCAATCCCCTCGTATGGATACCGCTCTATGCCAGTTTCCTGTTTGTGATGCTAAGGAATCTCCCCGCCAAGGTGACGCTCGCCACTCTATGCGTGATAGCTCTTGTCGTGGCTCTGAGCGACCAGACCACATCGGGACTTCTCAAGCCCCTAGTGGGAAGACTTCGCCCCAGCAACCCAGACAACCCCCTGTCTCCTCTGGTGCACGTGGTGCAGGGATACCGGGGAGGAAAATATGGCTTCCCTTCGTCCCATGCGTCCAACACATGGGGATTGGCATTCATCGGAATGTATCTCGCCAGGCGAAAGACACTCACGCTGTTCCTGGGTCTGTGGGCACTACTCACCTGCTATTCGCGGATGTACCTCGGCGTGCATTACTTTGGCGACATCTTGGTGGGCAGCGTTATCGGAATCATCTATGCCACGCTCCTCTATAGCGCATACCGGCATTTCCTCCCCCGGTACACCGACCGCTTCAAGCCAGTCCACCCCCTGCGCTACTCCTATGTGCCGATAGCAGTGGGCCTCGTCAGTGTCGGGGGCATCCTTTGCGCCAGCGGCATCCTTTGGTGGCAGCATCAAGGAGCATGACCCAAGAGCCTTCCCCTCTTCCAAACAAAGAAGGATACCATATAATTTTAACTTAAGAATAAAGGATTTATGAAAAAAACGACAATCGTGGCAGTAGCCATCGGAGCAGTAGCCTTTGCTGCTTGCTCCGGCAAGAAGACCGAAGCTCCACAGCCTGCCCAGCCCGTGGAGCAGACAGTAGTAGAAGACTCTGCTTTCCAGCAGGCCGCAGCCGGCGAATACAAGAGTGCCGACGGGTCGCGCAGCATCACCTTGGGCAGCGACTTCACGGTGAAGACAAACAATCTTCCCAAGGAATACTATAAGTGGGAACTGATGGCCAAACCTGAAGGATCGAGCACCGTGATCACCCTGGCAAGCAAGGGTCTGGAGGCCGATGTGACGGAACAGGCCACCATCGACACAGAGGAAGGTTCCATCATCGTGAAGAACGAGACTTTCCGCAAGAAATAAGGAACCCTCTGCTTACAGGGGATGAGCATACTATCAATCCCCCACACTCTAACCAAGAAGGGCAGCCTGCCAAAAGCAGGACTGCCCTTCCCTCTCTCTCGAATACATACAAACTTTAGATCATTCAATATTCACACGAAGACCAAACTGGAAATTGAAGTTCCATTTCTTCTCCTTAAACGTATTCTCTATCTCGCTTCCATTATCAAAATTGTATCTCGCCCCAGGCTCCACGTAAAGCCCCACCTGCCGTGTGATGTCGTACTGCACACCCAGCGAGGCCTTGCCGGCAAACTGCACTCGGTCTCTCTTGGCATTTTCCACCTTCTGTCCGTCCTGCTCCGTGTCGTTCTTCACGTTCACGTCGGCCTCAGCACCAGCAGTGACATAAGCATGAAAACCACCGGCACCCCACAGTTTATAATTGACAGAGACTGGCACACCTACGTAGTGCAACACTTGGCGAACATCATAGTCTGGCGAACCGAACGTCTTGAAGTCAGATGCCACGCGCGTATACACGACACCAGTGCTCAGGGAGACATGCGGCGAAACACCTATACCAATTTGCAAGCCAACGGCCAATGGGGCATGATGCCTTGCATCAGCATAAAGTGCACCAGACCTTAGCGGCATTACAGGCAGCACATACGCCTCTTTGTTGAAAAAGTTGGCCATGGGTTCGGACAGCACCATTACATTGTCGGAAATCGTACTGCCACCGCCACCCGCGATGTTCTCGGCAAACAGCATGACAGAACAGCCCAATTTGCGGTGATTGCTCAAGCGATTATGCGTACTGGACCCAGCGCTACCAGCTCCAGAACCTAATGCAGGCTTAGGCTCGTAGCCTACGGGAGCCATCGTTTTTTCAGCAGATGCCGTAACGTCCCCTGTCTTCTCCGGCTCGTATTCCCCGGAATATACAGAAGTTTTTTCTTCCTCGCATAAGGATGCATTTCCCTCCAGCCTTGCCAAGGAAAGCTTTTCAGGACATGCCTGAAAAACTGCCCCTGGAGTATTAACATCATTTGGCAAAGTCGCCTTGTCGGCTGTTGCCGCATCGTTGCGCCGCCCGTCAGCCGGTGCATTATTTCTGATAGACAAAGATGGAGAATCATGACGGGAATGGAGGTACACTATGCCACCACCGACGGCTAACAGCCCCAAGGAGGCAGCTATCGACCATCGCCTGAAGGATATGAAGGCAGATTTCTGTTGTTTTTCGGGCACAATTTTCATCTGCATGCCCACAAGTTTATCATCTTGCAAGATGCCTTGCTGAACAAGAGATTGCTCTATCCCAGCCCACAAGTCGCAGCTGGAAGGCTCTTGATAGCCTTCCAGCTGGTCTCGAAGTTTGTCAGTCCAATCGTTCTTGCTCATGTCACGTTTCGTTTGTTTGTTTCAAATATTCCTTTATCTTTCTGCCTAGCAGACTTTTGGCTCTCAGATACTGCGATGCCGACGTGCTCTCCTTGATGCCCAGTTGCTCCGCTATTTCCTTGTGGCTTTTCTTCTCAAACACATACATGTTGAGCACCAGCCTATAGCCATCTGGCAGTTCGCCTATCATTTTGGTGAGCACTGAAGGCGGCACCCGCTCCACTTCCGGTTCGTCATCCTCGCCCACATCCTCCGGGATTTCGTCCACCAGTGCCAGCCGACTCCTGTCGCGCAGAAACCCGATGGCCTTGTTCACAACGATACGCAGTATCCATCCCTTGAGCGAGCCTTCTCCACGGTACTGGAACCCTTGGATGTTGGAAAGAATCTTCACGAAGCTATCCTGCACCACATCCTCGGCATCATCACGCACGGGGACATACCTCAGCGCAACAGCCATGGCATATCCCAAATAGCGTTGATAAAGTCGACGCATCGCGTCCCTGCTTCCGCTATTCACGAGGTTCAGAAGTTCTTTTTCCGATTCCAAAATCTATTGTCTTTATTGCTAAAACGAAGAAAAACGAAAACCTTGCATCAAATCGCAAACTTTTTTGAAATAAAGTAGAATCATTCCACGTCAAACTTCATACCCTCCTTCGAAAGGAACGAGGCGGGAAAAATTTCCTTGGCTTCATCGAGAAGCTGCTGCTCGTCGTTGTAGCGGGCACTGTAATGGCCCAGCAACAACTTCCCCACCCCTGCGTTACGTGCTATGGTGGCAGCCTGGCGAGCCGTGCTGTGGTAATAGAGCCTGGCGCGATCTTCATTCTCCGATGTATAGGTACTCTCATGGTAGAGCACGGTCACGCCCCTCACTTTCTCCGCCAAATCTGGCACGAATCGGGTGTCGCTGCAATAGGCATAGCTGCGAGGAGCACCCGCAGGCGTCACCAGCCGGCTGTTGGGGACCACGTCGCCCTCCTCCGTAGTCCAGTCTGCCCCGTTCTTGATGTTGTTGATTTGGCTGGTCGGGATGCCGTAGAAATCAATCATGTCCCTGCGGATGTGAGGCAAGGTGGGTTTCTCGCGAAAAATATAGCCACAACAAGGCACGCGATGCTGCAAGGGCACCGTCTCCACTACAACGGAACGATCCTCATAGACCGTCTTCTGCTGCTTGGTATCTACAGGCACAAACTCTATCTCATACTCCATTCCCTGCATAAAGAAGTCCATCTGTTGCTTGAACAAGTTTTCATATTCCTTTGGCGCAAAGACCTTTAGCTTCGATGTACGTCCCAGCATACCAAAGGTCGACAATAGGCCAAGCAAGCCAAAGCAATGGTCGCCGTGGAGATGGGAAATAAAGATGGCTCCGATTTTGGCGAAGTGTACATGGGTGCGGCGGAACTGCATCTGTGCCCCCTCGCCGCAGTCCATCATGAAGCACTTCCCGCGCATCTCTACGATTTGCGCGGAAGCACTGTGTTTCAGGGTGGGAAGCGCACTGCCGCACCCCAGGATATGTATCTTAAAAGGTTCCAATGGTATGAACGATTTTTTCAAGGAAGGTGAAACATTACTCTCTCTTACTCCTGTCGCTTGAACACATAGATGCCCTTGGCATTTTCCAGGAGCAGACTGTCGGGACCGAGCTTGTCAATGGCGAAGGTGTCCGTGTTGAGCAGCAGATTGCCATTCAGGATTTTCCAGGAAGTCCAGGGATTGGTCTCCGCCTTCACGTTGTTCCTCACCTCTCCGCCTTCCAGAATGTCGAAGTTCTTGTCGAGCGATGTCCACTTGCCCAGGAGAGATGTCAGGTTGATAATCTTGCTGGCAAGCATCTCCCCCTCTTGCGACTTGTAGCCCACGAGTGCGATGCGGTCTCCGGCCAGCAGTCCTCCCTGCACGATGTCGGGTTTCTCTGCGTCGATAAACACCGAGAGCGTGTCGCCGCCGTCAGAGATCAATTGCAGACTGTGCATAGACGTGCCATCGCCACAAACTCCATAGAGTGTAGAGTCGTTGGCGGCTTCCTCCACCAAGGTGGAGTCGTTGGCGCTAATCACCGGCTTGCTGCCTTTGTCCTTACAGCTGTCGACCATGCAGATGGCCATCAGCATCATTGCAAAATAGAATATTTTTTTCATAGCTCATTCGTTGTTTTCTTGTTTCTTGGCTTCATCCCACAGCTTGTCCATTTCTTCCAGCGTCATGTCCTTCAGGTTCTTGCCTTGCTTCAGCGAGTGGTCTTCCACATAGTTGAAGCGGCGTATGAACTTCTGGTTGGTCATTTCCAGTCCGTTGTCGGGATTGAGCTTGTAGAGACGGGCAGCGTTGATGACGGAGAAGAGGAAGTCGCCGAGCTCCTGGGTGGATTTCTCCTTGTCGCCCTTGGCCAGCTCCGCCTTCAGTTCTTCCAGCTCTTCCTGCACCTTGTCCCACACGTCCTCCTTCTCCTTCCAGTCGAACCCCACGTTGCGGGCCTTATCCTGGATGCGGTAGGCCTTGATGAGGGAAGGCAGGGCGTCGGGCACGCCGCTGAGCACCCGCTCGTTGCCGTCCTTCTCCTGCTGCTTGATCTGCTCCCAGGTCTTCTCCACGGCAGAGGCGGTAGAGGGAAGCGCAGAAGAACCCTCCTGACTTCCGACTTCTGACTTCCGACTTCCGACTTCAGACTCCCTATACACCACCTGGCCTTCTGCGTTGATGTACATATCTGGGTTGGCGACTGTCCAGTTTCCCTCCTCACGCCAGTTGATGAAGGGATGGCGGAACATGAGCTTGTCGGCCTCCTGGTTGCAGACGTCGCAGATGTCAAACTCGCCGTCCTCCCGGCCGATGATACTGTAGAACATCACATGTTCCAGCACGTCGCCCAGTTCCTTCTTGATATCCTTGTAGTCGCGCATCATGAGCGCGTCGCAAAGTTCGAAAGTCTCCTCGATGGTATTCGGGCGAAGACTCTCGAAAGTCTGTTTCCTGTCCCACGGACATTGGATGCGCAGGCGGTCCTGCACGTCCAGCAAGCGGCCGAACGCCGCCAGTTTCTCTTCTTTTGTATGCATCATATCTTCAGTTAGAGATTCCTTTTCCATCTCTCACCAGCTTTCGTGTTAAGGAAAATGGCAAAAGAAAGAGCCAGTACAAACATAAA
Source organism: Bacteroides fragilis (assembly GCA_963630065.1). Taxonomy (GTDB): domain Bacteria; phylum Bacteroidota; class Bacteroidia; order Bacteroidales; family Bacteroidaceae; genus Prevotella; species Prevotella fragilis_A. The sequence continues at coordinate 26,178 of CAVGLH010000013.1, forward strand.
TATGTTAAAAAACAAATATACTTCCATAATAATAATTTTATGTTTCTTTAAATTTCAACAAGTTATTAGCACTGTAGGCTAACAACAGGCCTACTATCGAGCCAAAAACAATACACACTACATTGACGGCCCCTATATAACCGTCAGTGAACAGGGGAGACACACCACCCACGGCGACGCTGCCGAACATCAGCTTCGCCATGTCGTAGAGGAACCCGGCAAGCAGCTTCCTCCTGTCTTGCTCAGTCACTTCTTTTACTGCGCTACTAACCATAGTTTTTGCAAAATTTGATAATTTATGCTGCAAAGATACTGATTTTCGCCCAAAAAGTAGTACCTTTGCAGCGTTTTTTATATATTAATAAAGAAAAAAGGAATAAAAACAAGAATATTTACGATGGAATTAGCAAGTAAGTACGATCCACAGGCAGTGGAAAGCAAATGGTATCAGTACTGGCTCGACAACAAGCTCTTCAGCTCCAAGCCAGACGGTCGCGAACCTTATACGGTAGTCATCCCCCCGCCCAACGTGACAGGTGTGCTCCACATGGGCCACATGCTCAACAACACCATCCAGGACATCCTCGTGCGCCGAGCTCGCATGGAGGGCAAGAACGCCTGTTGGGTGCCGGGCACCGACCACGCCAGCATCGCCACGGAGGCCAAGGTGGTGAACCGCCTCGCACAGCAGGGCATCAAGAAAACCGACCTCACACGCGACGAGTTCCTCAAGCACGCCTGGGACTGGACCCACGAGCACGGAGGCATCATCCTCAAGCAGTTGCGCCGACTGGGTGCCAGCTGCGACTGGGACCGCACATCGTTCACCATGGACGAGACCCGCTCCAAGGCCGTGATCCACGTGTTCTGCGACCTCTATGAGAAAGGACTCATCTATCGTGGCGCACGCATGGTGAACTGGGACCCCAAGGCTCAGACCGCCCTCAGCGACGAGGAGGTAATCTATAAGGACGAACACTCCAAGCTCTACCACCTGAAGTACTACGTGGTGGAACAGGGCGACTGCCAGCAGGTGGACGAGGAGAACGTGATCCACAAGGACGAGAAGGGATACTACGCCGTGGTGGCCACCACACGTCCCGAGACCATCATGGGCGACTCTGCCATGTGCATCAACCCCGAAGACAAGAAGAACACCTGGCTCAAGGGCAAGCACGTCATCGTGCCGCTCGTAGGCCGTGAGATTCCCGTCATCGAAGACTCCTACGTGGACATCGAGTTTGGTACAGGTTGCTTGAAGGTGACTCCGGCCCACGACGTGAACGACCACGCCCTCGGCTTGAAGCACGGCCTGCAGACCATCGACATCTTCAACGACAACGGAACCATCAGCGAGGCCGCCGGCATGTACGTAGGCCAAGACCGCATGGACGTGCGCAAGCAGATAGCCGTCGACCTGCAGAACGCCGGACTGATGGAGAAAGTGGAGGACTATAATAATAAGGTGGGATTCTCCGAGCGCACCAATGTGCCCATCGAGCCCAAGCTCTCCACACAGTGGTTCCTCAAGATGCAGCACTTCGCCGACATCGCCCTCGCTCCCGTGATGGACGACGACATCGAGTTCTATCCCAAGAAATACAAGAACACCTACCGCCACTGGCTGGAGAACATCAAGGACTGGTGCATCAGCCGCCAGCTCTGGTGGGGACACCGCATCCCGGCCTACTACTTCGACAACAACGGCAAGCAGGACTTCGTGGTGGCCGAGACTGCCGAGGAGGCTCTGAAACTCGCCCAGGCAAAGAACGCCGGCGTGAAGGCCGAAGACCTGGAGCAGGAGAGCGACTGCCTCGACACATGGTTCTCCTCATGGCTGTGGCCTATCTCCCTCTTCGACGGCATCGAGCACCCCGACAACGAGGAAATCAACTACTATTATCCCACGAGCGACCTCGTAACCGGCCCGGACATCATCTTCTTCTGGGTGGCCCGTATGATCATGGCCGGCTATGAGTACCGCGGCAAGATGCCGTTCCGCCACGTATACTTCACAGGTATCGTGCGCGACAAGCTGGGCCGCAAGATGAGCAAGAGCCTCGGCAACTCGCCCGACCCGCTGGAGCTCATCGACAAGTTTGGTGCCGACGGCGTGCGCATGGGCATGATGCTCTCCGCCCCAGCCGGCAACGACATTCTCTTCGACGAGAGCCTCTGCGAGCAGGGACGCAACTTCAACAACAAGATATGGAACGCCTTCCGCCTCGTGAAGGGCTGGGAGACCGCAGACATCGAGCAGCCCAAGAGCGCAGAAATCGCCGTGAAGTGGTTCGACGCCAAGCTCAAGGAGGTGAACGCCGAGATGGAGAAGCAGTTCAAGGACTACCGCATCTCCGAGGCCTTGATGACCGTCTACAAACTGTTCTGGGACGAGTTCTCATCCTGGTACCTGGAGATGGTGAAGCCAGTCTACGGCCAGCCCATCGACCAGAAGAGCTACGACGCCACGCTGCGTTTCTTCGACGCCCTGCTGAAGATGCTCCACCCCTTCATGCCGTTCATCACCGAGGAGTTGTGGCAGCACATCTATGACCGCAAGGACGGCGAGAGCATCATGCGCGAGAAGCTGGAAATCCCCGCCCCCACCGCCGAGGAGCAGAAGCTCTCAGCCGACATCGAGAGCGTGAAGCAGATCATCGCCGGCGTGCGCACCGTGCGCAACCAGAAGAACATCGCCCAGAAGGAGCAGCTCACCCTGCAGGCCGTGGGCAAGAACGACTTCGCCGCCTACGACGACGTGACCCTCAAGATGGCCAACCTCGACAAGATTGAGGTCATCTCGGAGAAAAGCGCCGACGCATCCAGCTTCATGGTTGGCACCGACGAGTTTGCCGTGCCACTGGGCGACCTCATCGACGTGGCTGCCGAGCTAGAGAAGGCAGAGGCCCAGCTGAAGCACCTCGAAGGCTTCCTCGCCGGCGTGCGCAAGAAGCTCGGCAACGAAAACTTCGTGGCCCACGCACCCGAGAAGGTAGTGGCCATGGAGCGCAAGAAGGAGAGCGACTCCGTAGAGAAGATCGCAGCCCTCAAGGCCACCATCGAGGAACTGAGGAAGAAGTAACATTTTCCGTGAAATGATGAGAAAGTTTATTATCACATTCATCTGCGCCCTTGCCGTAGCACTGTCCCTGGGCAGCTGCAGCGGCGAGGCGTTCGACGAAACATCCGTCAACAAGCAGACCATCTTCGTGTTCTTCCCCTGGACGGGAAGCAACAGCAATTCCGGTCTGCTGGGAAATCTCAAGGTAAATGTCGACAGCATGTGCGCCGGCATCGTCGCCCAGAAAGGACTCACCAACTCGCGCGTGCTGGTGTTCCTGAGCGAGAGTGCCAACTCAAGCAAGCTCTTCGAACTGCAGTACGACGCAACCGCCCAAAAAGTGAACCAAGTGCCCCTCAACTCCTACACGGGCACCGCCCACTGCACCGCCGAGGGATTCGCCAGTCTGCTCAACGAGGTGAAAGAGAAAGCCGAAGCCCTCAACTATGCCCTCATCATTGGGGCGCATGGCAGCGGATGGACCTATAGCAGCGACTGGGTCAACTATCCCAGCCAGGCAAGGCCCCACAACGGAGGAGCCTCCGCAGCTTCCGACGAGAACTTCAGCGGCATCCACTTCGGCTACGGCCCCGGCCCGCACACCCGCTTCTTCGGCAGTACGGCCCTGGCAGACCAGGCCATCGACGTCACCACCCTGGCCGAAGGCATCAAGAAGAGCGGAATGAAGATGCAGTACATCCTCTTCGACGTCTGCTACATGGGCAATGTGGAGACAGCCTACGAGCTGAAGGACGTGACCAACTACATGATAGCCTCCAGCAGCGAAATCATGGGGGATGGCCTGCCCTACAAGTCGATATGGACTTATCTCAACTCGGCCACGCCCAACTACAGCAGCATCGTTACCACATCCGTCAACTTTTACAAGACAACAAAACTCCCCTACCTCAACCTCGCCGCCGTCGACTGCCGGCAGATGGACAAGTTGGCCAGCGTGATGAAGGAAATCAACCAGAAGTACACCTTGGCTTCGACGGTGCCGCTCGACAGCATCCAGCCGCTCGACGGATTCAACATCAACGCCAACGCAGGGAAGCATCTGTTCTACGACATGTCGGTATATGTCGACAGCCTCTGCCCCAGCGGCTATCTCAAGGACCAGTACACCTCCCAGATGGCTCTAACGGTAAAGGCTGCAGGGCACACCGACAAGGCTTACACCGTCCCCCTCCCAGGTTACGCCCGCACTTTCGACATAAAGAGCTACTGCGGCCTCTCCATCTCCGACCCAAGCCAGCACAGCGTGGCTCTCAAGGGAAAGGAGAAGACGGGATGGTGGAAGGCGACGCACTGATACCCCCATACAAAAAAGGCAGACTGAAGATTATCAGCCTGCCTTTTTTTTTGTATGGGTATAGGGAATATCAGAGGGGAAACTGCCCCATATATTCCGCACACATCTCGGCGCATCGCTCGCCATCCACTCCCGCCGACACGATGCCGCCGGCGTAGCCTGCGCCCTCTCCGCAGGGGAAGAGCCCCTGGATGCTGACGTGCTGGAGGGTGTCTCTGTCGCGCACGATGCGAACGGGCGATGAGGTGCGTGTCTCCATCGCTATCAGCGTGGCCTCGTTGGTGAGGAAGCCGTGGGCGTTCTTGCCGAAGGTCCTGAAGCCCTCCTGCAGTCGCTTGCTCACGAAGGATGGCATCCAGAAATGCAGCGGACTGCTCACCAGTCCCGGCGCATAGCTGCTCTTGGGCAGGTCGTAGCTCAGCCGATTGTTCACGAAGTCGGCCATACGCTGCGAGGGAGCCGTCTGCCTCATGTTGCCCTGCATCCAGCACTGCTTTTCCACGATTTCCTGGAAGTACATCATTTGGAGCGAAGAGTAAGGAGTCAAGGGTGAAGAATCATTTGGCTCTATATCTTCGAGCATACCGCAGTTTTCCTTTACGAAGGTCTCCACGTCCTCGGGATGCGTCTCCACCACCATGCCCGAGTTGCTCCAGGCCGTGCCGCGGTTGCTGGGACTCATGCCGTTCACCACCAGCTGCCGGGGACCAGTGGCGGCGGGGATGACGAAGCCGCCGGGGCACATGCAGAAGCTGTACACGCCCCTGCCCTCCACTTGGGTGACGAAACTATACTCGGCGGCGGGCAGATACTTGCCCCTGCCCTGCTTGTTGTGGTATTGTATCTGGTCGATGAGATGCGAAGGATGCTCCAGGCGCACGCCCACGGCGATGCCCTTGGCCTCGATGTCTATCTTGGCAGAGGCAAGATAGCGGTACACGTCCCGTGCGCTGTGGCCGGTGGCCAGAATGACGGGGCCCCGATAGGTTTCCTCGGCTCCCGAGGCGAGGTTGATTGCCTCCACGCCGATTACCCGGTCGGATTCCAGGATGAAGGATGTCATCTTGGTCTGGAAATGCACCTCGCCGCCACACTTGATGATGGTGTTGCGCATGTTCTCGATGACACGCGGCAACTTGTCGGTGCCGATATGCGGGTGGGCATCGGCCAGGATATTCGTGTTGGCTCCGTGCTGGCAAAACACGTTGAGTATCTTGTCCACGTTGCCGCGCTTCTTGCTTCGGGTGTACAGTTTGCCGTCGCTGTAGGCGCCGGCTCCGCCCTCGCCGAAACAATAGTTGCTCTCGCCGTCCACCTTTTGCGTCTTGGTTATGTTGGAGAGGTCTTTCTTGCGCTCCCTCACGTCCTTGCCCCGCTCCAGCACGATGGGCCTGTAGCCCAGTTCGATGAGCCGGAGGGAGGCGAAGAGGCCGCCGGGCCCCTCGCCCACCACGACGACGCGGGGGCGAGAACTCACGTCGGGATATTCGGTATGTACGAAGGCATCGTCTTGCGGAAACTCGTTGATGTATGCCCTCACCTTCAGGTTTACATAAATGGTACGCTGCCTGGCGTCGATGCTGCGCTTGAGCACGCGCACTTGGTTGAGCGTTCTCACATCAAGTCCCTTCTCCTTGGAGAGGTATCGCTTGATGCCTTCCTCGCTGGCTGCCTGTTCGGGCAGAATTCTTATCTGGTACTCTTGAATCATTTTTGAATGTTGAATGTTGAGTTTTTCACCTTTTCACTTTTTCACCTTTTCACCATTAAGTAAAGAGAAAAAAATAAGTTGGTACATTTTTCATACAATTCCTTGCTTAGTGTGGTACGGCGGGGGCGCCGTACCTCCTATGATTGCCTTTTCCGGCAAGTATGGGTAACTGTAGGAGGTACAGCGCCCTCGCTGTACCACTCAAGCAAGTAGGAGTTAAGCCCTCGCTGTACCACGTTATTTTTTTTATCGTCACTCTAAAGGTCCATTTCTTCCAGTACTTCCAGCGTGTCGAGGTTGTACATGGTGAACCTGCCGTCTTCGAGCGTGGCGAAGGTGGGCACGTTTCCTCCCTTGGGGAAGGTGATGCTGCCCGTGTTCACGATGGCGCGGCCCTGCCCGTCGTGGGAGAGTTCCCAGAGATGGGAGTGGCCGTAGATGATGGCGTCGTAGGGCCCCTTGGGCATGTTGTCTTTGTTATAGATGTGTCCGTGGGTCAGCAGGTAGCGCTTGCCGCCGTCCACCAGGAGCGCATAGGTCTCCATGATGGGGAAGTCGAGGAGCATCTGGTCTACCTCGGCGTCGCAGTTGCCGCGTACGGCCACTATCTTGTCAGCCAGAGCGTTGAGCCTCTCCACGATACCCTTGGGGTCGATACCCTCGGGAATGCGGTTGCGGGGCCCGTAGTTGATGATGTCGCCCATGATGCACATCATGTCACATTTTTCCTGCTCGAAGAAGTCGAGCACACGTTCCAGGGCTGGCAAGCAGCCGTGGATGTCTGAGAATAATAGATATTTCATCGTTATATATTTTCTGATTAAGCCTCGCCTTCAACCCATTTTCTGCCAGACTCTGTATACTTCATCCAAACAACTAAGCTTACACTAGCAACTGCTGCAATTGCAAACAATACGGTCAACATTTCCATAACTTATTTCTTTTTAAGTTCTACCTTCAATAAATAATATCCTCTGCAAAAGTAAGCAAATTATCCGACACTTCCAAACTTTTCGGAGATTATTTCTTACTATGTAATGATTAAAAAATAAGTTGGTACATTTCTCATGGGCGAAGCTACAATTCCTTGCCTGAGTGGTACGGCGGGGGCGCCGTACCTCCTATGATTGCCTTTTGGGGCAAGTATGGGTAACTGTAGGAGGTACAGCGCCCTCGCTGTACCA